>CAZIFR010000043.1:3311-7796 GCA_964539185.1 uncultured Muribaculaceae bacterium
CTTTTAATATAATTAATTTCACGATTGTATGATACCCTTTTTTCTAAAACTGCCAATTTCCAAGGAATATTTTTTTTATGTTGATTTTGATACTCCTCAATTTTAATCTTATTACTTTCTAAGAAAAAATTAATTTGTTTAGCATAATGTTCAAGCATTTGTTCTTGATTTTCAAACTTTTTTGAAGTAAACTTATCAATTTCATTACTATCAGCGATTAAAAGAGGAAGGGCTGTAAAGGTTTCCGATTTTAACATTAAACATAAGATTTTTTCCATACTTCACCTCTATTTAAAGTATATCAAAATTTCTTTTAAATTACAAGAAAAGCTTAAGTATTACACCTAAGCTTGTTCATAATCACATTTACTACATTTAATTTTATCTTTTTTATTAACTAACATTTCTTCACATTCAGGGCATTTTTTCCCCGTTGGAATGTCCCAATAAGCGGTTTTACATTTAGGAAAATTATTACATCCATAAAATATCTTCCCCTTACGACTTTTTTTCTCTACTATTTTGCCATCACAATTTGGACAATCAATAATTTCAGTAACTTCTTTTTTTTCTTGTTTAATATATTTACATTCAGGAAAATTACTACATGCTGTAAATTCACCGTATTTTCCCTTACGAAGAACTAAATCATTATTACATAGAGGACACTTTTCTCCCGTTTTAATCAGCTCCTTTTTTGGCAATTTATCAAAAGCTAGTTTTACAGCTGGTTCAAACTTATTATAAAAATCTTTTAGTGTTTGATACCAAACTATTTTACCTTCAGCTATTTTATCCAAATCATTTTCCATTTGAGCAGTATATTCAATATTAATAATATCGCTAAAACATTCTTGTAATTTGTCAGTTATTTGAATTCCAACATCAGTTGGAATAAATTTACCTTCAGTAATCGTAACATAACCTCTTTTTTTAATGATTTCTACTGTTGTTGAATAAGTACTTGGTCTTCCAATCCCTAGTTCTTCCATTTCTTTAATTAATTTAGCCTCAGTGTACCTACTTGGTGGTTTGGTAAAATGTTGATTACTGTTAATATCATTAGCAACAATAACATTTGATTTATATGATTCAAATGGTGGTAAGATAGTTTCTGTTGTTTCTTCAAAATCACCATAAACCTTTAAATAACCATCAAAAATGATAATTTGGCCGGTTGCTTTAAATTGATAATTATTATTATCTAAGATCACAATTGTATTATTAGTTTTAATTGGAGCCATTAAACTAGCCAAAGCACGATTATAAATTAAATTATAAAGTTTATATTCATCAGGAGTTAAATACTTTTTAACCTTTGCTGGACTTCGATTAATACTAGTAGGTCTTATAGCTTCATGAGCATCTTGAATTTTTTCTTTTTTCTTACTTTTTTTAACTGTCCCAACATATTCAGGACCATATTTACTTTTGATATGCTTAAAAGCTGAAGTAATAAATTCATTTGATAATCTAATTGAATCGGTACGCATATAAGTAATTAAACCCACTGTTTCATCTTCAAGTTCAATACCTTCATATAACTTTTGAGCTAAAAGCATTGTTTTTTTAGCATTGAAATTTAATTTATTAGCGGCTTCTTGTTGTAAAGATGAAGTAATAAAGGGTGGTTTAGATTGTTTTTGTTTTTCTTTTTTATCAACACTAGTAATTTTAAAAGACTTACTTAATTTATTTAATATCTCATTAGCTTCTATTTCACTTACAATTTTTATTTCTTTATTATTATAATTAAATAGTTCAGCTTCAAAATCGTTAAATATCCCTTTAATTGTCCAATATTCTTCAGGAATAAAAGCATTGATTTCTCTTTCTTTATCGACAACTAATTTTAAAGCAACACTTTGAACACGACCAGCCGATGATCCATCAGTTTTAGCTTGCATTAATTTACTTAACCTAAACCCAATAATACGGTCTAGAATACGTCTTGTTTCTTGACTATTAACTAAATTAATATTTATCTTACGAGCGTTTTCTAATGAATTTAAAATAGCATCTTTCGTTATTTCATTAAAAACAATGCGGTCATAGTTTTCATCTTTAATATCTAAAGCATCATATAAATGCCAAGATATAGCTTCTCCTTCTCGATCAGGATCTGTTGCTAAAAAGACATAGTCAGCTTTTTGGACTTCCTTTTTTAAAGCACTTACATCTTTTGTCTTACCTTTGATGGTAGTGTACTCTGGTTTAAAATCATTATCAATATCCACACCAAAACCATATTTACCTTTGGTAGACAAATCTCTAATATGACCTTTACTAGATAAAACTTTATAGTTTTTCCCTAAGTATTTTTCAATTGTCTTGCTTTTACTTGGTGATTCTACAATTACAAGCTTCATTTTCCACTTCCTTTGCGTTATATAATTTATACACTAATATTTATAACTTGTCAATCTTTTTTAAGAAGATAATTTCGTTTATACATTTTATTAATTATAATATTTATTATGCATTTTAATATTTTAGTATTTAAATTCATGGTATAATATTAATAGGTGATAAAATGATTTTAAGAGAACTAACAAATCAAGAGTTTACAAATTTTACTAATAATTTTAATGTTAAATCTATTTATCAAACACCAGAATATGGATTTGTTATGAACAATCAAAAATATGAAAGTTTGCTTTTAGGACTAATAAATAATGATGTTGTCATTGCTGCTTCTTTGATTTTAGTTAAAAAGGAAAGTGGTTTTAAATATGCTTATGCGCCTAGAGGCTTTGTACTTAAATATGATGATTTTTATTTATTTAAAGAGTTTACAGAACAAATTAAATCATATTTAAATACTAAGGGAATTATTGCTATTAAAATTAATCCTTTAATTACTAGGAATGTCTTTGATTTTGATAAACAAACAGTTGTGAGAAATGAGAAATATGACCTGATATTGGAAGCTTTTAATCACTATGGATATTTTCATTTAGGCTATAATAACTTTTTTGAATCTTTAAAACCACGATTTGAAGCAATCATTGATCTTTCTATACCAATTAATACCCTATTTAAAAACGTTAAAAAAGAATATCGAACTAAAATTAGAAGTGCTTTAAAAAATGGTATTGAAGTTCGTTTTGGTAATGTTAACGAATTAGATCATTTATACTCATTTACAAAAGATAAATACCCTAGAGATTTAGATTATTTTAAAGATTGTTTTGGCTATTTTTCTAAAACCAATAAGATTGATTATTTTTATACATTACTAAATACTAATACTTATTTAAAAAATATTCAAGATAAGTTATCACAATATGAAAAAGAAAGCATGATAATATCTAATCAAATAATAGCTAAACCAACTAAAAAGCCAAGTACCTTAATCGATAAAAAAATGAATATTGATAAATATGTAAGTCAATATAAAAATGAATTAATTAATGCTACTAAACTACTTAGAACATATCCAACAGGGATTATAACATCAGCTATGATCGTTATTAAACATGGTAGTGAAGCCACTATCTTAATCGATGGTTATGATAAAAAATTTCAAAAATTTAATTCAAAACACTTATTAATATGGGAATTAATTACATTATATAAAAAACAAGGATATGTAAAATTTAATTTAGGAGGGGTTTCTAACCATATTATCGATTTAAACAAGTATTATGGCCTGAATGATTTTAAAATTAATTTTGGGGCTAAAATGTACGAATATATTGGAGATTTTGAATTAATAATTAATAAAAGAAACTATAATTTATATCGTAACTATGTACCTTTAAAAAACCTAATTAAAAGTAAGTTAATCAAATAATTTTTACTTTATATAATAAAAGAAACAAATTAAAATTTTTGTTTCTTTTTAAATAAATCTAAATTTGGTTGTTTTTCATAACATAATTTACATCTATCCAATATCTTTGTATTAATTTTAAATCATTGTCTTGAATTTCATTTTTAAGTACTCCGAAGTTGTTTTTGATTGTTTTTGCTGAACCAATATTAGATTTATAACAAGTAACTAACACTTTATCTATTCTTAATCCATAACATTTTTCTAATCCTATTTTTATAAAATTTCTCTTATACCTAAAGATATTAAATTCTTTTTATGAGCAATTTTTTCATAAAAAAAGATCAAATTTGATCTTTATTTTTTAATAATTTCAGTAACATTTCCCGCACCAACAGTGTGTCCACCTTCACGGATTGAGAATTTTGTTCCATTTTCAATAGCAATTGGAGCTATTAATTCAACTGTAAATTCAACGTTGTCTCCTGGCATAACCATTTCAGTTCCTGCAGGTAATTCAATAACACCTGTTACGTCAGTAGTTCTAAAATAGAATTGAGGACGATAGTTAGTAAAGAACGGTTTATGACGTCCACCTTCTTCTTTTGTTAAGATATAAACACGTGCTTTAAATTTAGTATGTGGAGTAACTGTACCTGGTTTTGCAAGTACTTGCCCTCTTTCAACATCTTCACGAGAAATACCACGTA
>CAZIFR010000044.1:0-7709 GCA_964539185.1 uncultured Muribaculaceae bacterium
CAACCATAGGAGGAATAATTTTTATTATTCCAACTATTGTTTCAGTCTTTATTTTATTGTTATTGGATAAAATTGAGCTGACATATAATTTAGGTATTGTTATGGTTACCTTTATTTTATATGCTGTTTTAGGATTTATCGATGATTATTTAAGCATAAAAAGATCAAATAATGTTGGATTAACTGAATTTCAAAAGTTATTTGGACAATTATTTATTGCGATGATATTTTTTATTTTATTTATGAAAGGCGGAAGAGAACCTGTTTTAGATATATATACTTTAGGAATAAGAATTCATATGGGATGGTTTTATGGGATATTTATCTTGTTCATGTTAGTAGCCAGTAGTAATGCTGTTAATTTGACTGATGGTTTAGATGGACTGGCTGGTGGTTTAGCAGCGATTGCCTTTTTAGCCTTTGGTCTTATTAGCTGGGGTTCATTAGGAATTGCTGGTAATGATGATATTGGAATATTCTGTTTTATTTTGGTTGGTTCGGTATTTGCTTTTTTATTTTACAATACTCATCCGGCTAAAGTATTTATGGGTGATACCGGTTCTTTAGCTTTAGGTGGAACTTTAGCTTCTATTGCTATCGTAACTAGTCATGAACTTACTTTAATTGTTGTAGCTGGAGTTTTTGTTATTGAAACTTTAGTTTGTATTATTCAAAGACTATCAGTTCGATTTATTGGTAAAAGGTTATTCTTAATGACTCCTTTACATCATCATTTTGAAAAACTAGGTTGGAATGAATCAGATATTGTTAAACTTTTTTGGGCTGTTGGTCTTATTTTAGCCGCCGCTTCCATTTTGTTTGGGGTTTGGTTATAAAGGGTAAAAGATTACCTTTTTATTTTAATTAAAATATGTTACAATTAATTAGGTGTAATTATGAAATGTGTAATTGATAATCGACAATATGAAGTTGTAATTATAAAAAAAAATAATCGAAATACTTATATTAGAGTAAAAGAGGATTTAAAAATATATGTTTATACCTATTATTTAGCGAGTAATTCTTATATTAAAAAGTTACTTGATAAAAGTCAAAATGAGATTAAATTAATGATTGATAATATAATAAAAAAGAATGAAAAAAAAGAATTATTTTCTTATTTAGGAAAAGTATATGATATAATTATAGTATCTACTTTAAATGAAATAATATTTGATAAAAATATTATTTATGTGAAAAGTAATGAGTATTTAAATAAATGGTTAAATAAACAAAGAAGTGAAATTTTTAAAGAACGATTAGATATCTTATACAATCAATTTGAAGAGAAAATACCATATCCTAGTTTAAAAATTAGGAAAATGAAAACTAGATGGGGTGTTTGTAATCGGAAAAATATTAGTATTACTTTAAATAGTGAATTAATTAAATATAATCTTGATTGTATTGATTATGTTATTATTCATGAATTAAGCCATTTTGTTTGTTTTGATCATTCTAAGAATTTTTGGAATATAGTTTTTAAATATTTTCCTAATTATAAAAAGGTTAGAAAAATATTAAAAGAGGAATAAGATGAAAAAAGTAGTTTTAATTTTAATGTGTTTTTTAATCATTGGTTGTACTAATCGTGAATACGATAATTTTGTTTTAAAAGCAAAAGATAGCAATATATCAGATGAGATACCTTTTGATATTAATTTTTATATCGATGATAGTGAAGAAATATTAATTTATCAAATCATTATCGATAATTCTAGATTAGAATTAAATGATATAAAAGCTATTGTTATTCATGATGTTAAAACGGACAATATTTTTCCCAGTATCGGTGTTGTTGATGAACCAATTGATTTGAATAATGAAGTCAAAGGAATAAACTTAATTGGTCGAGCACCAAAACAAGATATTGAATTTAAAGTTTATATTGAGACTAATAATACTTCATATGCCTACATTTATCGCTATAATATTTAATAATTTTTTATTATAATTGTAGTGGTGATAAGATGAAGGTTAAAATTTTTGATGAAAGTCATGAACAAGATTTAGAAAGTAGTATTAATGAGTTTTTAAGTACTATTGATAGTTTAATTGATATTAAATATCAGATAGCTATTAGTTTTTTAGGAGAAGAACAAATTTATTGTTTTTCAGCGATGATAATATATAGGAAGTGATTTAATTGAAAAAACAGAGTTTTGTAAGTGGAGCTTTTGTTTCAACGATTGGTTTAATTTTAACTAAAATAATTGGCATGCTTTATGTTATTCCTTTTAGAGCTATTATCGGTGTCCAGGGTGCCGTTTTATATAGTTATGCTTATACTATTTATGCTGTTTTTGTTGGTTTATCTTCATCAGGAATACCTGGTGCTATGGCTAAGACGGTTAGTGAATATAATGCTTTAGAACATTACCATACACAAGAGAGAGCATATAAAATAGGCAAATATATTATTGTTGGTATTGGAATTTTATCTTTTTTAATTTTATTTATCTTTGCTCCTCAAATCGCTTATTTAATTATTGGCGATATTGAAGGAGGAAATACGATTGAAGATATTGCCTATGTGATTAGAATTATATCAACAGCTTTATTGATTATCCCATTTTTAAGTGCTAGTAAAGGATATGTTCAAGGTCACAAAATGATGGTCGTACCAGCTATTTCAAATGTTATTGAACAATTAGTTCGAGTAATTGTTATTTTAGGAGGAAGTTTCTTAGCTTTAAAAGTTTTTAAGTTATCAATTGCAACAGCAGTTGGAATAGCTACTTTTGGGGCAACAGCGGGTGCTTTAGTTGCTTATATATATATATTAGACAAAATTAAAAAAAATAAAGAATCTTTAATGCATGAACAGCCTAGGACGAGGGAAGAGGGAAAATACACTAATAAAGTTATTATAAATAGATTAATTAAATTTTCATTACCGTTTATTCTAATTGAATTTTTAAGATCTTTATATAATACTGTCGATACTTTTACGATTGTTAAAGGATTAGTATCTTTAGGATATAATGTTAGTGATTCAGAAAAGATTTTAAGTATTGTTACAACTTGGGGTTCAAAATTAAATATGATTATTTTATCAATTGCTTTTGGACTGGCAATGAGTATTATTCCAAATATTGCAAGTAGTGCAATATTAAAAAAATACGACGATGTAGAAAAAAAAATAAATCAATCTTTACTGATGATTTTATTTACAACTTTACCGATGACCATTGGTATTTGGTTTTTAGCCAAACCAGTATGGACGGTTTTTTATGGTTATGATAGTCTTAGTATAACTATTTTTAGTTTTCTAATTTGGCAGACGATACCGAATTCCTTTTATTGTGTATTAGTGGATGCCACTAATGCATTATCTAAACCCAAGATAGCTTTAGGAACGTTAATTGTTAGCTTTTTAGGGAAAGCGATTCTTAATTTACCGATGATGTCCTTATTTCAATTTTTAAATATTAAAGCGTATTATGCCCCTATAACCACAACGATATTAGTTCAAATTATATCTGTTATATACTTATTAATAATGCTTAAAAAGAGTTATAATCTTTCATATAAACTAAGCATTAAACCAACCATTAAGATACTTTTAATTAGTGGTATTATGTTAATAAGTTTATTGATTTTAAAAATGTTTATCGGTGACTTTGATATAACAAGATGGGCATCATTATTAGAAATACTAATTTATGGATTATTGGGAATTATTATTTATTTCTTCTTCTGTTACAAATATAATTTGTTTAAAGAAGTGTTAGGTAAAGAAATTATCGATAAATTTTTAAAAAACATTTTATTTAGAAAAATAAGTAGGAAAAGTGGTGTGTAATGAAAAAGGTATTATTAATTGTTATTATTGGATGGGCTATATTATTTGGGGTTGACTATATTTTGTGTTTAAAAGAACATAAACCGTTGATTGTTTTTAAAACTAATACTTCTGATTATAAAGAAGAATATCTTAGTTTAGGTTATAAAACAGTTGCTTATCAATTAAGTAATAAAAAAGTATATAAAATGTATCCTCTTTTTTATGTTGATAGAGGAGACTTTGATATTAATGAACCAACATCTTGTAATAAAAAGGATACTTTCTTTTATGAAGATGAAAATTATGAATATTATTTTTTCTGTGATAAAACTGTTATGTTAAAATTTAATAACGGAATTGAGATTTCTGTTAGTGAGGCCTTAAAAAATAATTTTGTCACAATTGATAAATTAAAAGATAATGGTTTAAATTTTGGCAAAAAAACTAAAAATAGTTATACAATAGAAATAGATAAAGTAGCTACTTGTAATTATTATGACGGGGATATTAAGTTTTTAAAAGAGATTAACAATAAATTATCATATTATTGTTTAAACGATGTAAATATATATGTAAATACTGATTATTATAGTTTGGAAAAAGCTTTAGAAATTTATAATATAGATGATATTTTATTAGAGATGAAAAAAGAAATGCAATATGAAAACGGAGACATTATGTATTCACTAGACAACTATAGAATATTGCGATGTATCAATGATAAAATTGTTATTGGTACTGATCAATTACAAAATTTTGAATTTTTATGTAATTAATATTTATTAAATAATTTTAAAGATTATATTTTATATTAAAGTTTAATAAAAAAAAGTTAATAGCTTTTTTTATTTTAGTAATTTGCGAAAAAAAACAATTATTATATAATAGTTATGTTGTAGGAGGATGTATGAATAAAAAAAGGATTGCTTATGTTATTTTAAGTTTAATAATAATAATTATTAGCGTAGTAGCATACTGGTCAATTAAATATCCTATTTATCATCGTGGTATAGCAACGATTACAGCAACTAAGGGTTATAAAGCTGTTTATGCCAAAATAGATGATATTGATGCTGAAGTTATTATTAATTCAGCAATATTTAAAGTAGGGGATGAAGTTAAGGTTGAATACTATAAACAAAAAGGAGTTTATCAAATAAGTAAATTAGAAGCCATTATAGATACTGATGAAGATAAAAAACAAATGGTCAAAAATCTTGATAAAGATTACAAATTACATGAATATCAAGATATGATTAATTGTCAAATCTCTTTTGAAGATAACTTTTATAATTGTGTTGATTGTAAAGTTATTCCGGTTAAGATTTCAGGGCAAACATATTTTAATATGGTTACCCCTGAGGAATATTTTAAATATTTAATAGCGCCACCTTTACCAATCTTAGAAAACGAACAAATAATTATTAACTTTTCAAATGAGTTTGAAATATTAAAATTTCAAAATGTTAATAATAATAATTATGAAGATATTTCTTATGAAATTGATAATAGTAACATTGTTTTAAATTCTATTGGTCAAGGAATATATGTTTTAGAGGTCATGTTTAAAAATGGTGATATTGTCAAATATTTATTCACTTAAAATGAATTTGATATTTTATAAATTAGATGATATAATACATCGTACTTATTTTCTTAGGAGTGGATGTTTATTAAAGATTTAAGATTTAATTCGAATTTTGAATTTGAAAACTTTAGGAATCAACTAATTTTGCTTTCTGGGGGTAGTTATAGTTCCTGTTACCGTTTAAATCATATGTTTTTAAAAGTAATTGAAGATATTGAGATTAAACCAAAAAATGATTTATTAAAATTTTCCAATATAAAAGTTGATGGATATGTTTTTATAACTAATTTAATTCAGGTTATAGATCAAATTAAAGGCGTTATAACTGTTTTTATTGATGGAATTCAGCTATCAAGATATCCAATTGATAAAATTAAATATACTGAATTATTGATAGCATTTAAACAAGTAGAAATGGCTACCAAACAAATTTCAGATTATGGTATAAAAGTAAATGATGTTGATATTAGTAATATTTTGTATTGTCCTAAAACTTTATCAACTACTAATAATATTTTTAATTTTGTTGATACTATTGATTATGAATTTGTTGATATAGATCCTAACCAATTATATAAAATAAATATGCAATATATTATGATAAATATATTTGAATGTTTATTAGAAAAAATTGATAATAAAATAATAGTTAGCATTAAAGAATTTAAGAACTATCAAGAAAACATTGATTTATTATCTAATCCGGTTTATTTTTTAACTATATTAAGAGAAAGACTATCTATATATTGCAATAAAAAAACATTAACAGTTAGTGGAGCTGTTAAGATATTGCAAACCAAGAACTATAAGTTTTGGAACTAGTTCTTTTTTTATATTAAATAATAATAAAAAGGAGTTGCTTAAGATTATCCTAAAGCAACATCTAAAATCATCATTACTGAGAAACCTATTAAAGTAAATAAAGCCATTAGACTTTTATTTTTATTAGTTTGACTTTCTGGTATTAATTCTTGAACAACTACATATATCATAGCTCCAGCTGCAAAAGCGAGTAAAAAGGGTAATAGTAATCTAATTTTCATTACTAAAAAGGCCCCAATAATACCTGATAAAGGTTCGACAATCCCACTTAACTGACCATAAAAGAAAGCTTTTTTTCTTGAAAAGCCTTCTCTTCTTAAAGGAACACTAACAGCTGTTCCTTCGGGAAAGTTTTGAAGTCCAATACCAAGAGCTAATAGGCAAGCCGAAGACAATGTAGCACCATCAATTCCATAGGCAATCGAACCAAAAGCAACACCAACAGCTAAACCTTCTGGAATATTATGTAAGGTAATTGAAAAAATTAACATTAAACTTCTTCTAAAAGAAGTAGTATTGTTTTTGGATTTTACTTTAGTATCAAAATAATTAAAAAGTTTATCACCGACAAATAATAATAATCCTCCAAAAAGAAATCCAAAGGATGTGATTAGCCATGAATTCATATTTAGATTGGTAGCCATTTCAATTGCTGGAGATAATAAAGACCAAAAAGATGCGGCAATCATTATTCCAGCTGCAAAGCCAAGCATTGCATTTAAAACTTTCTTATTTACTTTTTTGAAAAAAAACACTACTGCAGACCCAATTGCTGTTACACCCCAAGTAAATATAGTAGCTAGTAATGCTTGTAAAATAGGATTTAAATTAATAAACCAATTTATCATTATGTCCTCCAATTCTATATTATGTTATTCTAATTACTTAGAATGTGATGGGCATAATGCTATATAGAATATTTTGATATTAAATCGGCTTATATTATTTATGTTGCTGATTTTTTAATTAAACTAACATTAATAAAAAAAGAAGATTAACATCTTTTACAATTACAACCTCCAAATAATAGCCTTAAAACGCATATGATTAAAATAACCGGACACAGTAAAATGATAAATGGAAAAAAAAGAACGAAAAAACATAGAAATATTAAACTACACAACATAATATCTACTCCTTGATATATCTAATGCTCATAAACAATAATTAACCATAACATATACCATAATTTATAAAAAATAATTCTATAAATATTTTTGAGTTATTTTTTTTTTATCTTTATTGCTAAATTTAATATTATCAAAAAACATATGATTTAAACGGTAACAGGAACTATAACTACCCCCAGAAAGCAAAATTAGTTGATTCCTAAAGTTTTCAAATTCAAAATTCGAATTAAATCTTAAATCTTTAATAAACATCCACTCCTAAGAAAATAAGTACGATGTATTATATCATCTAATTTATAAAATATCAAATTCATTTTAAGTGAATGATGTTTAAAGAGTTAAATGCAATTTTTACATTTGTTTTTTAAAAACTTGCATTTAG
>CAZIFR010000045.1:0-7699 GCA_964539185.1 uncultured Muribaculaceae bacterium
AGTACCTTTTCTTAAATAATCTTCATAAATGGAAGTAAGTTCTATTACAATATCATGTTTTAATAATTCCCTAGACATTACCGCCATATCATAAGCCGTTGAATAATGATTAGGAGCATCTAACCCATGGGTATTTTTAAAATTAGTATTAGTTAATCCTAATTCAGTAGCTCTTTTATTCATCATACCTACAAATATTTCTTCACTACCTGCAATCTTCTCAGCTAAAGCAACCGAGGCATCATTACCACTAGCAACAGCTACTCCTTTAAATAAATCATAAACACTCATCTGTTCTCCTGTTTCAAGTAATATCTGACTACCACCCATTCCCGAAGCATTAGCCGAAACCGTTACTATATCCTCCCATTTAATAATATCCTTTTCAACAGCTTCAACAGTAAGTAGCATCGTCATTATTTTGGTCATACTAGCCGGATGAAGTTTTTCATGAGGATTTCTTTCATAAATAATTTCTCCCGTTGTTGGTTCCATGACAATAACTGATTTAGCTGAAGGTGCTAAAATGGTTTCAGCATTAACTGATAAGGGAATAAATAATATTAATAAAACAAATAAAAACTTTTTCATAAACAAATCACCTAATTAAAACTATGCAATAACATAAAAAAACATACTTGTTTATAAAATTCAAATGTAGTATAATAAAATCATGAAAGATAGGTGCTAACATGAATAATCAAAAAAAAAGAATTATTATCCTAGTTATTGCAATTATCATTGTCATTATAATTATAAAATTAATCCAAAACTTTGATTCAACTAAAAATGATTTAAAAAAATTAGGTTACTCAAAAGAAAATATTAATTTAATTATCGAAAAATTATCAAGTGATCAAGTGCAATCAATACTTAATTTAGAATATAATGATAAACTAGATGAAATTATAAGTAATGATTATTTTATACCCAACAATCTAATGCCTTATTTAGAATACACCAAAACCGAAGATGATATTAACAAGGCTATTAGCAAAGTTAATGTTAAAGCTAATAAAGATTGGTATACTGATATCACAGCAACCGATTTATCAAAAGGATATTCCATTTTAGTTAATAAATTTCATTATTTAGATACCGATTTTAAAGTAGATGATTTAGTAAATGTTTCTAATTGGTATGCCTATGAAGGTCATACTATTCGTAGTGAAGTTTATGATAGTTATGTTAAAATGTGGAAAGAAGCTAATAAAGAAAACTTAACTTTACTTGTTACATCTAGTTTTAGAACTTATAAACAACAAGAACAAGATTATAAAGATTATAGTGATGATTATGCTGCTAGACCAGGTCATTCAGAGCATCAAACAGGATTAGCACTAGATATTTCAACTTATAATACAATAGGCAATGATTTTGATAAAACTGGTGAATATAAATGGTTACAACAAAATGCTCATAAATATGGGTTTATATTAAGATATCCCGAAGACAAGGATGATATAACCGGATACAAGTATGAATCATGGCATTACAGGTATTTAGGACCAAGCTTAGCTACAAAAGTTTATCAAAGCAACCTAACCTATGACGAATATTATGCCTACTTTTGTGAATATAAAAACGAATGTTAAAAAAGCATGTGATTGATTATCACATGCTTTTAAATTATTTATATTTACGATTCCAATAGTTTTTCATATTGTTCTTGTAATACATATATATCTTTACTACTCATAAAAATCATAACCGCATTTTTATGATCTAATAATTTATGAACTGTATCTAACGAAACATATTCTCCATTATCTAATTTATCTAAAATAATTGAATAAGTAACATCATCATAACCAATTTCTTCTCTATCAACACCAACATCCATAATATAAGCTTTATCAGCTATATTTAAAGCATCAGCAAATTCTTTAGCCATTTCTTTGGTTCGTGATAGAGTATGAGTTTTTAAAATAGCGACAATTTCTTTATCTGGATATTTTTGTCTAGCTCCTTTAATGGTAACTTTTACTTCAGTTGGATGATGGGCATAGTCATCAATTGTGACAATATCTCCTATCACCTTTTCTTTAAATCTTCTTTTCGCCCCGGAAAAGGTTTTTAAATATTTAGCAACATCTCGAGCATCAATTCGCTCATAATAACATATCCCAATAACAGCTAAAGCATTTAAAAGCATATGCTTACCAAATAAAGGCAAGTCAAAATGACCATAGTAATTATCTTCGACAATAACATCAAAACTAGTTCCCTCATTACTGTATTCAACTTCTTTAGCAACGATATCATTATCTTCATTTAGTCCATAGAAAAACATCGGAACATTAACCTCGATAGAATGAGTATAAGGATCATCTCCACAAGCAATAACCATTTTTTCAGCTAATTTAGCATATTCTTGATAAGCTAAAACAATATCATCAATACTTTTATAATAATCAATATGATCCAATTCAATATTAGTAATTATTGCATAATAAGGCTCATAACTTAAAAAATGTCTTTTATATTCACATGCTTCTAAAACAAAATAGTCATTTTCCTTATTAGCATAACCAGTTCCATCACCAATTAAATAATTACAACCAGTTATATTGTTTAAAACATGTGATAACATTGCTGTTGTTGTCGTTTTTCCATGACACCCAGCAATTGTAATAGTCTTAAACATTTTAGTAAGTTTCCCAACCATTTCTTGATAAGAATATATTTTTAAACCTAACTCTTTCGCTCTAACCACTTCTTCGTGGTCATCTTTAAACGCATTCCCTTGAACAATAATCATATTCTCTTTTATATTATCTTTATTGAATTCGTATATTGGTATGCCTTTTTCCATTAATGCAATTTCGGTAAAAAAATGATCTGGTTTATCACTTCCTGATACTACATAGTCTAAATCATGTAGAATTTGAGCTAAAGCTCCCATTCCCGTACCTTTTATTCCTATAAAATAATACATATTATCCTCCCTTATAATTTAAAAATTATAATTTACTCTTTGTATTCAAATTCATAATCTAATATTTGAATAGAATCACCTTCTAAAGCCCCAAGTTTTCTTAATTCATCATCAATTCCATATTTTCTTAATTTATTAGCAAAGCGGTTACTTGCTTCATCAGTATTAAACTTTGTCATCTTCAATAATTTTTCAACCTTTTCTCCCCTAATTACCCATACATTACCTTCTTTAGTTATGGTAAATGGTTTTTCTTCTTGAAATTTATATAAAACATGACTTTCAAATTTTTCTTCTTCAAATAAAGACTCTTTTTTAATATTTTCTAATTTACGACCTAAAACTTCAATAACTTCTTTTAATCCCTCATTATTAATAGCTTTAATCAGATATATATCATCCTTAACATGTTCTTGAAATTTTTTTAAATTTTCTAATGCCTTCGGCATATCCATTTTATTAGCAATTATAATTTGAGGTTTATTTAATATTTTAGGATTAAACGCTTTTAATTCATTATTGATTAATAAATAATCGTCATATGGATTTCTTCCTTCAATAGCTCCCATATCGATGACATGAGCAATTACTCTCGTTCTTTCAATATGTTTTAAAAATTGATCTCCTAACCCTTCACCTTGAGAAGCTCCAGCAATTAAACCTGGTAAATCAGCTATCACAAATGATCCATTATTATATTTCACAACTCCTAAATAAGGTCTTAAAGTTGTAAAATGATAAGCGGCAATTTTTGGTTTAGCTGCCGATACTTTAGAAATTATTGTCGATTTCCCTACACTCGGAAGACCAACTAACCCTACATCAGCCAGTAATTTTAATTCAACTTTGACTTTTCTAATTTCTCCTGGTTCACCATTTTCGGCAAAATGAGGAGCGGGATTACTACGAGTAGCAAAGGCAATATTGCCTCTTCCCCCTCTACCTCCATTAGCTGCGATTACCGAATCGTTTTTTTCTGTTAAATCAGCTACAACTAATCCTGTTTCTAAATCAGTTATAACTGTCCCTAACGGAACTTTAATAATTACATCTAAAGCAGCAGCTCCATGTTTTCCCTTTCCTAAACCATTACTTCCCTTTTTCCCCTTAATTTGTTTTTGATATCTTAAATCAACTAAAGTATTCAAGCCTTCATCTACTTCAAAAGTAATATTAGAACCTTTTCCACCATTACCGCCATATGGTCCACCCATTTCGACGTATTTTTCTCGGCGAAAAGCCATACACCCATCGCCACCAGACCCCGCAATAAGTTCTATTTCAACTTCATCTATAAACATTATTATCAGCCCCTACTGCTTTAATTATATCATTTCCAAGAATACTATTCAATAAAATAGTAAGCAAAATAAATATTTTAAATTTTACGCCTCATTGATTAACAAAGTAATTAACTTTTCCGTTGTAAATCCATCATAATTAAGTAATTTAGAAAACATTGATATATCTGTAAAACCTGGTAAAGTATTAACTTCATTGACATAAATGTGATTGTTTTCCTCATCATAAAAAAAATCAACTCTGGCTAAACCACGACACCTTAAAATTTTAAAAGCTTCTAAAGCATAATCTTTAATCTTATTAACTATATTATCGTTTACATTAGCCGGAATGATAATCTGTGAACTATCACTATTGTATTTAGCATCATAGTCATAAAAATCATTAGCTGGTATAATTTCACCAATACTCGAGACATGAATACTATTATCTATTTCAATAACTGCACATTCTAATTCCCTAGCTTTAATAAATTGTTCAATAATAATGTTATCATCATAACATTTAGCTATTTCTACATATTTAGTTAATTCAAGATCATTATTAGCTTTATTAATTCCAATTGAAGAACCACCATTAGCCGGCTTTACAATAACTGGATATTGAATATTATTTAAATCAGTGTAAGGAACAACGGGAATATTATTTATCCTTAATAACAATTTTGTTAAATCCTTATTCATACATAACATACTAGAAACACTATTAGGTCCAATATATTTTATCCCATAAATTTCAAATAAACCTTGTAATTTACCATCTTCACCATCTTTACCATGAATGATATTAAAGACACAATCATATTTTTTGATAAAATTAATAATATTTTTTACCTCTTTAACCCTTTTATAATAATCATCAACAATATACCAGTTATTATCTCTTTGAATATAAACAACCGTTGGTTTAAAAAGCTTTTTATCAATATTATTGACAATATTAATAATTGATCGACAAGATACCTCATGTTCATTAGAATTACCACCATATAATAATAAAACTTTTTTCATATATCCCCCTATTACTAATAATATATGCATTTTTACTATTATGGAGCAAAAAAAAAATTGCCTCTTAGCAATTTTTATAAACTAGAATAAACACTAGCTTGTTTTTTATCTTTTCCAACTCTTTCAAACTTAACATAACCATCTATTTTTGCAAAAATTGTATCATCTGATCCAATTCCAACATTAACACCTGGATATACTTTTGTTCCTCTTTGACGATAAATAATTGAACCACCGGTTACAAATTCACCATCACTGACTTTAGCTCCAAGTCTTTTAGATATCGAATCACGACCATTTTTAGTCGATCCTTGACCTTTTTTATGAGCAAAAAGTTGGATATTTAATTGCATTAATTTTAACACAATGAACACCTCCCTATTTTTATATACTTTGGATATTGTTTTTCTAATTTGTTTAATAAATCAATTAAATTTTCTATTAATATATCGACAATATTAGAATGTTGTAAAATATTAATAATCATACCATTAGTATCGTCATATTCAATACTATCTGGTTTTAATCTAATTATAGCATTAACACTAGTTATTACCATAGATGAAACAGAGGCACAAACAATGTCTTTACCACTTTCTTCATAACCAGAATGGCCACTAATACTAATCCTGTCTTTCTTTATTTCAACTTTAATCATTATTTTTCCACGATTTTTTTAATTTCAATTTTAGTGTATGGTTGACGATGACCTTGTGTTTTACGATACTTTTTCTTTGGTGTGTATTTAAAAACTAAGATCTTTTTATTTTTACCATGTTTAACCACTTCACCAATAACTTCAACATTACTTAAATATGGACGACCAAATACATTGTTAGCCATCAATACCTTATCAAATGTGATTTTCTCACCAGCATTAGTATCTAATTTTTCAATATAAATAATTGAGCCTTCTTCAACGTAATACTGTTTTCCACCAGTTTCAATTACAGCTTTCATAATAACCTCCTTTTATAATCTAAGACTCGCTATTAAGGTACATAATGTTTAAAACCTTTTCTAGGCGGTTGTAGAGAGGTCTCTACACAGCTATTAATTTTATCATAATTAACTTTGTTTGTCAAACATTTTCCCAATTATTTCTCTTTCGGTATAATATTTTTTATTGATATTAAAAAGATGGTGTGTTTGTTTTTTCATACTATTAATCTTTTTGATCGTTTTCTTTTTTTTAAATTTAAAATGATATAAATATCGTTCAAGTAAAAACTTATTAAAATAAAATTTGTGTTTTGACATTTCCTTAAATAATTCAATAACTAAAAAAATTAAAATCATTAAAAATAATAAATGAAATTTAGTTATACTTAAAAACAAGATAATAATTAACGTTATAGCTGATAAAACGACTGTACAAAGATGACTATATTTAAATGATAGTATTAAATTAAAAAAAACATTAAATAATTTACTCCCATCTAAAGGATAAATGGGCAGTAAATTAAATAATAATATAACGATATTATAATATGAAAAAATATAATTGTCTTTATATATTAAATAAAAAACAATTTGAAATAAAGGTCCCATAATAGCAATAATAAATTCTTCTTTTAACGGTTTATCTAAATACTCTTTAAAAATAGTAATCCCACCAAATGGTAGTAAGATAATCTCATCAATATGCCATTTAAAAATAAAAGCTCCCAGAATATGCCCTAATTCATGAATCATAATAATTGAAGAAAAAATAACAAAATTTTTAAAATACCCTGTTATAAAACAAATAAAAGCTACTATATAATAAAGAAAATGAACTTTAAATGTATTCCTTGTAATCAAGAACTTCACCATTTTTTATAAAAACTAAATATAATCGTTCATCCACCATTCCTATTAAACTACCTCTTTTAATATAATCATATAATTTAACATTGTTTTCTTTTATATTGGAATACCAAACATCAACTCCATTTTCCTGTTGAACAATAACCGTATTGCCATAACCTTCCTTTTCACCAATGAATATAACAATTCCATTATCTAAAGAAGGAATTAAATAATCATAACCAACCTCTAAAGAAACTCCATCTTTATATTTACTAGTAGCAGTATATTTTAAAGTTTCATTAAAAACAGGTACCGAATCGTCAAAATAATCACTAAATGGTAATGGACTACCAAACTGTGATTTGTACCAGTTATTAATTTGTGAAAATGATAAATTTTTTTCATAAACATGTTTATAAAAATTCGTTTTAAAATTAGAATTTACTTTTAAGACAATTAAAATGATAATGGTCAAAATGACTAAAACTAAAAATCTTACAGCCGTTATTTTTTTAATCATAGCTTTCACCTAAAAAAGTATATGAACAAAGACTAATAAAAAGACTAACAACTTGTCTAAATATATACTTATTTTATAATCAATAATACTATAATCCAAGCAAAGTAAAATAAAAAAACTTCAATTTGAAGTTTTTTT
>CAZIFR010000046.1:0-7493 GCA_964539185.1 uncultured Muribaculaceae bacterium
TTATTTTAACATAAATACTTTTTTATTTATGTCTACCATAAGGGGTGCATTTCAAAAACACACTACTTTCTTATTTTAAAATTAACAGCGAACCCGCCTAAAAAATAATAGAAAGAGTTCGCTTTATTTTCATTTGGCAGGGACATCAGGACTTGAACCCGAAAGAACAGATTTGGAGTCTGTCATGTTACCAATTACATCATGCCCCTAATATAGAATAAATTACATATATAGTATAATTATTAAAAAATAATTATAACTTAACTAAATTTTATTCCTAAACAATTAATATATTATCATAAATTTAATGATTTTTCAACTACAATGTTTTACTATTATAATTATTTTATTTATTCTTAAATTTATAAAAATATTAATTAACATAAAACATATAATGTATATAGGTGATAGTATGTCTATAATAAAATTTAATACTAAAGAAAAAGAATTGTTAGCAAGAATTATGCGTTCTGAAGCATTAGGAGAAGGTAATTTAGGTATGTTAATGGTTGGAAATGTAGTCGTTAATCGAGTTTTAGCCAATTGTCTATCATTTGTACCATTAATAACCATAACTGATGTTTTATACCAAGAAAACCAATTCACAGGGGTGAATAGTCCTTTATTTTTCAGTAATCCTACAACCAAAGAACTCAATTTAGCTACTAGAATTTTACGAGGCGAATATTATTATCCAGCAACAAATTCTCTGTGGTTTTATGCCCCTGCTGCTAACGAAGCATGTCAAGCCATTTGGTATGAACAATTTTTATCTGGCAGATATAAGAATCATTGTTTTTATAATCCAGATCCAGGCATTTGCCCTACTTTAAGATAAATTATTATCTTTTTTTGTTTAATTATTTTAACAAAAGATATTATATTTTTAATATCAAAAAACTATACTTTTCATTTTTTAAAGTATAGCCTTTAAAGTTCTTCTTAAATATAAATTTACAAATTTTTATCAATTCTTAAATATTTAATACCTGACCAATACTTAATAAATTGCTTGATAAATTGTTTTTAGCCTTTAATGAATCGACCGTCACTCCATATTGGTTAGCTATGCTATATAAACTATCTCCTCTTTTTACAACATGTGTAGTTAGGCTTGTTGGTGGAATCGTTAGTGTTTGACCAACACTTAATAAATTATTACTTAAATTATTGGCGTTTTTTAACGAATCAACTGATATTCCATATTGGTTAGCTATACTATATAAACTGTCTCCTCTTTTTACAATATAGGTAGATTCTCCTGTTTGCGATATCCTTGGAACCAATATTCTTTGGCCAACACTTAATAAATTACTACTTAGATTATTTATATTCATTAGTTCATTTACATTAGTATTATACTTAGTAGCTATACTATATAAGCTATCTCCTCTTACTACTGTATAAGTATCGTAGTTAGAAGTTGGTTCTGGTTTTATTTCTGTAACAACTGGAATGAATATTCTTTGACCAACAAATAAATTTGTCGTTGCTAAATTATTATAATCGACTAATTCTGAAACGGTTTTGTTATATTTTTGAGCAATATCATATAAGTTATCCCCAGAAACAACTGTATAAACAATATATTCTCCAGCAACAGGTTCCTTTTTAGATGGAATATTTAAAACCTGACCGATATTTAACAAGTTACTAGATAAATTATTAGCGGCTTTTAACTCTTCAACCGTAATATTATACCTTTTTGAAATAGTCCATAAACTATCCCCGCTTTTTACGGTATATGTTTCTTCTTCACCATAACCAATATATTCTAATACCGCTCTTACAACAGCCTCAGAATACAAATCATAATTTTGTTTTAACTTGTTGGCATCATTAATATTGTCTAAAAAACCATATTCAACTATTATTGGTTCTGTTATTCCAGTATTTCTATGAATAAAATAATAATCTTTAGAAGTGTCGCTTGGTAATCGTCTTTGATAAGATTTTCTCATCAACAAACCTTCAGATCCTAAACTTTGTAATACTAAATCTGCTAATTCATTAGTATTTCTTAAAGCATATATAACTTCTGCACCTTCTCCACCACCTGCATTTATGTGATTTGATATAACTACTACATTATCTTTATTGCCAAAAGCATTTAAAATTCTCTCTGTCCTTGTTGCAGGATCAACAGTTTCATCTGTTTCTCTAACCATTTTTACAGGAATACCAAGTTCTCGAAATCGATCATACATATATTGAGAAATAGCTAAATTAATATCTTTTTCAATTATTTCATTGCCAATAGCTCCAGGATCACTTCCTCCATGTCCAGCATCAATAACAATCTCCTTATTTTGCATAATTATCACCTACGATATTTTATGTATTATAACAAGATAATTGACTATGAAAAAAGTCAAGTTTTAAACTTAACTTATACTTTGATTTAAAGTAAGATCAATTGTTTTAGATTCGCCATCTCTTTCATAAGTTATCTTAATAGTATCCCCAACCTTATATTTATATAATACGTATCTTAAGTAAGCACTATCGATAATCTCATAATCATTTATCTTTAAAACAACATCACCTTTTTTTAATCCTGCTTTATCAGCATCAGAATTGGGTTCTACATTGTATATCGCCACACCATAATCATAATCCTTTTTCAGTAATAAATTATATCTATATAGTTGGTATGTATTATTTGCACTTATAGAAGTAACCCCAAGATAAGGTCTTTTAATTTTTTCTCCAGATTCTAGCCTATCTATAACAGCAGTTGCCATTTCAATAGGAATTGCAAAACCTATCCCCTCTATTTCATCATCCACTAATTTTAAAGTATTAATTCCAATAACTTCGCCATTAATATTAGCTAATGGCCCACCACTATTTCCAGGATTAATAGCAGCATTAGTTTGAATAACATCTAACATATACTCTCCGCCATTACTAATATTAACACTAACAGTTCTTTCCGTAGCAGAAATAATTCCTTTAGTAACAGTTCCTGCATAAGTTAAAGAAATAGGTGTTCCAACCGTAAAAACTGTATCTCCAATTTTTAAATTACTAGAATGCCCTACTTCAGCAACTTTTAATACCGCTTCTTTGTCGATTCTTAAAACAGCTAAATCAGCATATTCATCGTTACCTAATAAAGTTGCTCCCACTAATGATCCTTCATTATTTAATACTTTAACTGTTTTAGCACCACTTATAACATGATTATTAGTTAATATATAACCATATTTATCATCAGTCTTGTAAATAAATCCCGTACCAATTGAGGATAACTCAGTTGTATAGTTTTGAACAGTTACAACAGCATCATACAATTTATCTACTGCAGTTGAAATGGTATCTGTTTCAGTAATATTAACCTCTTGAATGTTTTTAACGACTGTTTCACTAGGTGGTTTGGGAATATATTCAATAACAATAACAGTTCCCCAAATACCTAAAAATAAAGTAAAAATAATTGTTACAAAAAATACTAATTTGTTTTTCATATATATCACCTCTATAAATTTCTAATATTAAGCCAATTCTCTGGAAATCCAATTCCTTTTAAAATATCATTAGTATCAACAGATTTTATTTTTCCATCTAACCTTGAAATTTCATAATTAATTTCATTTACTAAATCAACAAATTCATCATCATTTAATAAATACTTCATAATTATAATAACAGCAAATAAATCCCTTTTGCCATATATATACTCTCCATCAACTTGAGGTATATTTAACCGATCATGACATTCATTATCTAATATTGAACGTTGAGTACGATGATCATATAAAATATCCTCGTGTGCACATAAATTACGATAATTAGATAAAATCGATAAAAAGATGTCCAAATTAGTTGCATCAACTTTATAATAATCGGCTATTTCTTTTCGATCTTCTAACTTTAATATTGTATATAATTCTGCCATAATTCCAAATGAAAGGACCTTAACTGATACCCACATAGGAATATATCCATAGTTAGCAATATAATGCATTGTCGCTCGATGTTGCTTTGAATTTAGTCGTATTTGTCGTTTCATTTTTCCTAAAACATCATTAACCTGACCCATTTTAAAATTCTCATCCCTAAAATTCTTAGAATCTAAATAGTCTTTTTCCTTATAACCATATTTTTTCGACAACTGATAACTCATTATTGACTTAATGTTATTTTCGACAATTAATATCGTTTTAAACAAGATATTCCGAAGCTTTCGATCAAAGATAAAAACAGCATATAATTCATCCAAAGTAGCATCTACAACAAATCTTTTATCCCCTTGTTTCATAAGCAAACGTCTATAACCATTTACAAAAAAATAATTTTCACGAAATAAAATTTCTTTGGCTTTGTTATAATCCTTGATAACTAATCCTTTTGATTCTAATATTTTTATTTGTTCTTCTAATGTTTTAAATGTTTTACGCTTCATAACTTCACCAATATAATTATATCATATATTATTGAATTTAATATGTAGTTTTTAATTTATTCTATCAAAAAATAGGATAAATCCTATTCTTGGGTTTCTATTAAATCAGCCCATTCTGCATCAGAAATAATATCTAAATATTTAGTGATTAATTTTAAAATTTGTGGGTCTGTAACCTTTTCAACACTTCTTTGTCCTTCGTATTCTAATTCATGTAGGATGGCATATTCTTCTAATAATGTTTCTTCGTCATCTGCTATACCAACAACAGCATAATAATTTTCATTTTTGTATATAGCTTGTTTAACAATAACATATTTTTTGCCGTTTCCTAAAGCTATGATTTGATTAATTCTATTTTGCATTATCGGCTTACGCCTCCCTCTTTTTGAGCTTTTTCTAGTTCTTCCATTTCCTTCATGATTTCTAACATTTCTTGATTTTGTCGTTCTAGTTCTTCATCACTCATTCCTGCTCTAATATCCTCGACTAATGTTGTTTCAGTATAATTTGTAGAATTTTCGACCCCTACACTAACACTGCCATCATCATTATAATTGATCTCACTAATTCCTTCATATTCATCAGTTTTACCAGTTGTTTTATTACCTGTCTTTTTTTCAAAATCTTTGGCTGCATCTTCAGAAGAAATTTTATCATCATTACTAAACACTTCAATTTCTCCATCCTTATTTTTATAATATAATGTTTCTCCTTCATTTAATACAAATGTATTATCTGGCTTAGATGGAGTATTTCGATCATCGGGATATGTTGGATTAGATGGATAAATTATCGGAGATGGTGATGGTACAATGGGTTCTAGCTCAACGGGAATTGGTTCTGGTTCAACCGGAATTGGTTCTGGCTCAACGGGAATTGGTTCTGGTTCAACTGGAACCGGTTCAGGAGATGGTTCTTGGACGGTTGGACTAGGACTAGGTGAAGGTTGAGGTTTTTTATCCTTTTGTTTGGTTTTATTAGAACTAATTGGTTCTTTTTCAATGTCTGCCGGTTTATCATTTTCATCATCTTTTGGTATGACCATTTCAAAGTCTGGTTTCTTTTCATCATCAGGTTTATTATTACTACTATATGTTGGAGTTGGGCTTGCAACTTGACCAGTCTTTTTAAACATTTTTATTCCAGCAAATATTGTTCCCCCAATAACTGCAACTAACACAGCATGTTTTAATCCCTTTTGAATTTTCTTATTTTCCCATAATTCTTTAGTTTTATTTATAACAACATCTTTAGCTCTTCCTAAAAAGGCAAATGGAATTGGTTTTGAATCCTTTTCTTTTTCAGTTGGCTTTACCTCAATTTCGTTATTTCTTATTCTATCTAATAATAAATTAATATTGGCTTCAACATTGCGTGATAAAAATTGTTCTTTGTTTTTTAAACTTTCTATCATTACTGTGCATTCTTTTAATTTGTTTTCATCTTTCTTCATGGCAAAAACATCAATAAGCTGTTCTTTATTAGATTTTCTTGATAACTTATCATCTATTTTGGTTTGCTTTTTTATAAGTTTAATTTGAGAGTTTATATTATTCTGTTGATCATTTAAATTGGAAAGTTTAAGATTTAATTCTTTTAATTTCGCATTTAAAATGTCTTTTTGTAATTTATAAATCTTATAATTATCATTATCTAACCTAAAGCCTATTCCGTTATTTAAAAGATGATAATTTTCACTTAATTGTTCCTTTTGCAACTCAACTTTTTTAATTGCTACTTTACAATCTGCTATTTTTTGGTTATTACTTTGAAACATATTAACATATTTCTTTAAATCAATGTTACTATTAGAATTTTCATCTTTATATATTTCATTTTCAAAAGCAAGATGCAAACGATAATTTTCTTCTTTATTATCTAATTTATTACGTAGAGCTTGTCCTTCACCCTCATAAAATAAGATTTGTTCTCTAACATCTCCTAAAACTTTTTCTCGATTTTGATCATTTAATTTATAACGATTATTATAAATTTCTTTAATTACTAATAACTTTTCAAAAACTTGTTGTTCTGTTAAAGTTTCATTTTCAACTTCAACAATTATTTGATTAATAGCTTGGACAAAATCAAATGACGAAAAATTATTATCAACACTATCGATAATTTGCTTTCTCAACTCTGCAATACGATCATTATCTTTTTTTAATTGTATTTCATCAACATAAGTGACATCAGAAATCTTTTTCTCTAAATCATTTAATTCCTTTTGATCATTGTCATATCGTGTTTTAAGAGAGTTCGTTTGATCAGAAAAACTTTTTAAAATATTAGTATTATCTATCTTTTCTTGCTCTAAATTTTGAATTTGCTTTTCTAAACTAGCAATGTCAACATTAATCGAGTTAACTATTCCTGTTAAAGTTTTATTATTGTCAGCATTTCCTTTGTTAATTTCATCTTGGAAGATACTAATTCTTTGATTATTATCCTCAATGCTTTTTCTTAATTTAACAATTTCACTAGCAATAATAAAATTATTACGTTGGTTATAATATCCAACTCTTTCTTCTAACTCAGTAATTTGATAATCTAAAAGCGAAAGACTATCTTTAAGATCTGTCTTCCTTTTATCATATATTACCTTATTACTAACTACGTATTCCTGTTCGTTACCTACTTTTTTAAGTAATTCGTCTAACTCAGTTTCCATTTCACGACGAAAATTTAAATTTCGTTCGATTTCTTCAATTGGTGTCGTTTCTTTAGTTCCTATATTTAACTGTTCGCTAAGTTCTTCTAAACCATTTAAAAGATCCTCTTTATTCATTTACTTTCCTCCTAATCTTCTAAATCTCGATATTGAAGTTGTAATTTATACCTTAATGTTTCCATTCTATTAATATCATTTAAACTGACAACATCAAATCCTAAACCTTGAAAGGCACTAATTAATTCATCTTCAAAAACATAACCATCCGTAACTTCTACCCATTGTTCATAATTACCAGTGGCTTGATTATCATTAACAACCTTATAATACTTATATACTGTTGTTTTGGTTGCATCATCCCTAATAGCACCACTAACAGGAGAAGTAGGATAATATGTTTTTTCTCCACTC
>CAZIFR010000047.1:0-7168 GCA_964539185.1 uncultured Muribaculaceae bacterium
CGTGTTCAACTTCAACAACAACAATGGCAATGCGAACAGTAACCGTGCCGCTCGTTCTATCATAGTTGCTAATAATTAATGAAAATAAACTTTTAAAAATAATCAATTGTGAAATTATTTGATTATTTTTTTATTATGTAAACTTGGACTAAATGTCTTTTTCTCTCATATATTTTTATAGGTGATTTATATGAAAAAAATATTTTTTTTAATAATTTTATTATTTATTCCTATTAAAATTAATGCTTATAGTAGTAATGCTTTTGCTACTGTTTTAATGGATATGGATAATAATAAAGTAATTTATTCTAATAATATGAATAGTTCTCGTAGTGTTGCTAGTATTTCTAAAATAATGACAGCTATTCTAGCAATTGAATCTAATAAATTAAATGATATTGTAATTATTGGTGATGAAATTAGTAGATCATATGGATCAGGTGTTTATATTAAAACAGGTGAGGAAATATTATTACAAGATTTAGTTTATGCTTTAATGTTAAGAAGTGGGAATGATGCTAGTTTAAGTATTGCTAAATATGTTGGTGGTAGTGTTGATAATTTTGTTCGAATGATGAATGAAAAGGCTAATGAAATTGGTATGAAAAACACTGTTTTTAATAATCCTAATGGCTTAGATGAAAAGGGGGGCAATGTTTCGACTGCTTATGATATGGGGATCCTTACTAGTTATGCGATGAAAAACGATATATATAAAGAGATAACCAGTACTAAGAAGTATACTTTAAAAACTAATATGAATTATTATTCATGGACGAATAAGCATAAATTATTAGGAAGTTATAAATATATAACTGGTGGTAAAACGGGATTTACAGAAATTGCTAAACGAACGTTAGTAACAACTGCTAGTAAAGAGAATATTAATTTAGTTGCTGTAACTTTAAATGATGGTAGTGATTTTAGTGATCATATAAATATGTTTGAAGAAGCATTTGAAAATTATACTAATTATAATATATTAAAAGCAGGAAATATTGAAATTATTGGTGAAAGTTATTATAAAGATTGTTCTTTTTACATTAAAAATGATTTTTCAGCTACTTTAAAAAATGGTGGGAATAAGGTCGTTTTAGAGTTTAAATTAAATAGAAAAATCAATTATATGAATGATGACGAAATAGGTTATGTGAACATCGTTATTAATAATGAATCGGTTCATAAAGAAATGGTTTATGTGAAGGTAAAGGAGCGTGTTTCTTGGTTTCATAAAATAAAAGGATGGTTATTTAAATGGTAAATAAAATATGGGGCTTTTTTATTATAATTGGAATCCTTTTATTTATTATTACTAATAAAAGTGTTCTTCTAAATGAAACTATTTTCAATAGTACTAAATCAGCATTAGATTTAACGGTTAAAATATTCCCTGTTATGGCTTTATGGATGGGAATGAGTAAGATAGCTGAAGAGTCAGGTTTGTTAAAAAACATAAGTAAAAAACTATCATTTATTTTAAAACCTATATTCCCCGACATCCCTTCTGACCATCCTTCTTTAGGATATATTAGTTCAAATATCATTGCTAATTTATGTGGTCTTGGTAATGCTGCGACTCCTTTTGGACTTAAGGCTATGCAATCATTACAAACACTTAATGATAAAAAGGATACAGCTACTAGGGCGATGATTACTTTTTTAGTTTTAAATACTAGTGGTTTAACGATTGTTCCAACAACCGTTATTTCTTTAAGAATGGCTTATGAAAGTATTGATGCAACCGGAATTTTAGGACCTTGTATTATTGTAACTTTTCTTAGTGCCATAACCGGTCTTATTATCGATAAAATTGCAGGAGGAATAAAATGAGGGTATCTAATTTTATAATTCCATTTATGTTTTTAGCTGTTATTATATATGGATTTAGGAAGAAAATTAATATTTATGACGTTTTTGTTGAAGGGTCAAAAGAAAGTTTTGATATGATTTTTAAGTTATTTCCTTGTTTGTTAGCAATGATTTTGGGTGTTAACCTTTTTTTAAATAGTAATCCTTTTCTTTTTTTAAAAGAAATTGCTTGGTTACCAAATGAAATTATTTCTCTAGCTATTATGCGACCAATTTCAGGGACTTCTTCATTAGCTCTACTAGCTAATATTTATTCGAAAATGGGTCCAGATGGTTATATCGGGACATTAGCTTCTTTAATTCAAGGAACAACCGATACAACGTTCTATATTTTAACTCTATATTTTGGAAGTGTTGGGATTAAAAAAATTAAATATGCCTTATGGGTAGGTTTGTTAACTGATTTAGCTGCTATTGTTTTTAGTATAGTAGCGGCTAATATTATTTTTTAATATTGCTACGTTTATTGCTATTTTTATTGATAGAATTTAAATATTATACATGAATAAATTTATTTAGGTAATATTATCTATTAAGTTGCTTTTAATTATCTTTTTATATATAATTATAACGGAGGAATGATATGCTTTTTAAAAAAGAGAATGATTTAATTCTTAAAATTACTAATTTGATCCTAGTATTATGGTTAATTGGATCCGTATGTTTTTTTCAGGCCAGTTTAACCGATTTGTTTTTCAGTAATAAAACAATAAGTCTAGAGCAGTATGAAAAGTATTACTGTTACAATTTTAAGTATGATGAAAACACTAATTGTAAAAATTTTTACGCCGAACATTTACGATATTTAGATGAACAAGGAACAAAAGATAAAAGAAATGTTTTATTATCCTTGGGTAGTATTGTAATTGTTTCGACAGGACTCTATTTTTTAAATAAAGGAAGGGAAGAAAAATGAATTTATTTAGCAAAGAAAATGATTTGGTTAAACGAATTTTAAATCTAATCTTAATTGTCTGGTTTATTATTGCTATAATTATTGCTTATAATAGTGTTGTTAATTTATGGTTTGATTATAAAACTTATGATTATAGTGAATATCAAGTAAGGTTTTGTAATGAGGATATGACTGAAGAAGAATGTAAAAGGCAATACGAATATAGCGAAATAAATCAAGAGGATAGGGAAGAAAGAGAAATCAAAACGCTAATTAACTCAATTGGCAATGTTGTAATTGTCGGAACCTTTATGATTATATTTAACTTTAAAAAGAAAACTATAAATAAAAATTAAATCTAATTACAAAAAAAACATTATTAAGTTGCTTTTATGATGTTTTTTTTATATAATTATATCCAGGTGATTATATGGAAAGATTACAGAAAGTAATAGCTAATTGTGGTTATTGTTCAAGAAGAAAAGCTGAGGAATTAATTAGTCAAGGACAGGTTTGCGTTAATGGTACGATAATTAAGGAATTAGGTGTTAAGGTAAGTGCGACAGATGAAATAACAGTTGAAGGAAATTATTTAAATAAACAACTAAAAGAATATGTTTTACTTTATAAACCACGTGGTGTAGTAACAACAACGAAAGATGAAAAAAATAGAAAAACGGTGGTTGATTTAATTGATACTAATAAAAGATTATATCCTGTGGGTAGACTGGACTATGACACAACTGGACTTTTGATTTTAACTAATGATGGAGAATTAACCAATTTACTAACTCATCCTAGAAACAATATCGATAAAGTTTATGTTGCCAAAGTTGAAGGAATAATGACAGGTAAAGATATAAAAATTTTAGAAAAGGGTGTTAAAATTGATGATTTTAAAACCGCTCCTTGTAAAGCAAAGATAAAAAGGATCGATAAAAAAAATAAAACGACAATTGTTTTATTAACTATTCATGAAGGTAAGAATCATCAAGTTAAAAGAATGTTAGAAGTTTTAGGGTATAAGGTTTTAAAGTTAAAACGAGAAAAAATAGCTTTTTTAACGTTAGAAGGTTTAAAATCAGGAGAATATCGTAATTTAAGTGTAAAAGAAGTTAAAAAATTATATAGTTTAAAATAAAAAAGTGTTTCCACTTTTAATTATTCTTCAACAATTTCAATTGCTTCAGTTGGACAAGAACTTACTGCATCACGAACATCTTCTTCTAATTGTTCAGTTACTTCCCCAATGACATGAGCTAAACCATCATCTCCGATTTGAAAAACATCGCTACAGATAGCCTCACATTGTCCACATCCAATACACTTCTCTTCGATAATTCTAACTTTCATGTTACAACCTCCATTAACATTATAAGATAAAACAATGTAAAAATGCAAGTAGATATTTTAAAATATAAAAAAATATGTTATTATATTAAAAGAAGGGTCGTGTTTATATGCCAAGTAGAATTAATAAATATTATCGCTATACAGATAAAACCAAAACACGAGCAAATAAAAATAGTGAATTATATAAAACAATATATGAAGAAGGTTATTACACTAATGTCGAGGGAATATCAATTATTGAAAAAAACGAAAAAATTGATATTGAAAAAATAAAAGAATTAATTGGTGATAAAAAAACTTCTAGAGAAACAGCTAAAGAACAGATAAAAGAAAAAGATTTAGTTATCGAAGATATTGAAGAAAAAAGTTATGATATACAAGATGTTTTAAAGAAAGCAAGAAGTGAAAGGTTAGAAAACGTAAATGAAAGTACTCAATATGACATTTTAAAAAGTATTAATTTAAATAAAAACTGTAATGTTCCAACCTCATTAAGCGATGAAGATTTAAAAGAAATGATTGAAGAGATAACTAAAAATAGTCGTAATAGTAATGATGATTTATTAGATGATTTAAAGACCAGTCATGGACTTTCTAAAACAAATATAACGGAAAAAGAGATTGAAAAGCAAGAAGAAAGAGAAATCGATAAATCTTTTTTCACCTCCTCGTTAGAAATCAATAAAAATGATTTTGAAGATTTAAATAAAATTAAGAAAGACATTAAACGAAATCATTTATTAACTAAAATTTTATTAATCATATTATTAATTATAATAATAGTTGGGGTTATAATATTTTTATAAAAGACTGATACTATCTTGCAATTTAATTGTCAAAAAATTCAATAATAAAAAAAGAAAACAGATAGAAATTTCTATCTGTTTATCTGTTATAAAATTCGATAATTAATGATTCATTAATATCAGCATTTAATTCGTTTCTTTCAGGATATCTAACATATGTACCGGTCATTGTTGTATCATCATAAGTTACATATTCTACGCGACGAGATAAATTTTCTAAAGAAGATTTAATAATTTCTAACTCTTTAGCATTATCTTTAATAGCGATTATATCACCTGGTTTACAAGTATATGAAGGGATATCGACTTTATTGCCATTCACAGTAATGTGACCGTGATTAACTAATTGTCTGGCACCTCTTCTAGTAGTTGCAAAACCTAAACGATATACTAAATTATCTAAACGACTTTCTAATGCTTTTAATAAATTTTCACCATGAACACCAGTTTTTTTACCAGCTGTTTTAAAAGCTGTTTTAAATTGCTTTTCGTTCATTCCATACATAAATCTAACTTTTTGTTTTTCTTGTAATTGAATACCGTAATCAGAAAGTTTTTTACCACGACTCTTACCGTGTTGACCTGGAATATAAGGTTTCTTCGCTAATTCTTTACCAGTTTCAGTAATTGAGAAGTTTAATCTTCTTGATTTACGAAAACTAGGTCCTGTATATCTTGACATGTTTCCTCCTATATATCTAACGATTTAGAAGCTATTTGCCAAATACTAGGGTGTTTGTTTAATATTTTCGCTCTGCAGCCATTACTACTAATATCCCATAAGGTAACAAACACGTTAATATCATCAAATAGTGCTGCTTCAATCGCACTTAAGATTATAGCTTAAACACTTAGTTAAGTCAATAGTTATAAAGAAAAAATATATGGTATAATTTATATGAGGTGTATTATGAACGAGATAGGTACAATTAAATTAGAAGACTTAAATCCAATCGAGCACACAATTGATTGGGCAAGTATTATGAAAAGCATTAAAAATTTAGATGAATTCGTTAATAATGAATTAGAGTTTTTATATGATGAGTATCAAACATTTTTAAATAACTATGAAACTATTGAAGATAAAAATACTTACAATGAAACAACCAGATTAAATGAGCTTCTTTACTTACATAGTATGGAGATGCAACAGTCTGAGAAAATTCAAATGTTAAAAGAAATAGAAGAAGGGGTACAAACTAATTCTATAACATTTTTATCTGAAAAAATAATTACTTATGGGGATGTTATAGTTCCAAATATAAAACGTTTAAATTCTATTTTAAAAGCAGGATTCTCTTTACAAGAAGAAAAATATAAAAGTTTTCGTTCTTCTGATAAAATTTTTGTTGGGTATAAAACGGACAATAATAAAGTCCATATCGAATATGTTCCTCCTCTTCCTAATGAGTTAGACACAGCTACTAACGACATACTAGCTTATTTAAATGATCGAGATTTTAAAGGAAATAATAATTCATATGTGCTTTTTATCAAACCATTAATTGCTCATGCTCTTATGACAATTTTACAACCATTTGATGACGGAAACTCAAGAACTTCAAGAGTATTAAATGAAGTAGATATGATGTATACAACGAATTGTTTATTTGATGCAAAACTAGAATATCCACTACTGTATCTATCTAGAGGGTATTTTATCTACCATCAACAATATCGTGAATTAATAAAGAATATCGCATTAGAGCCTACTGATAATAACTGGAATAAATGGTTACTTTTCGGTCTTCATAACATTGAAGATTATATTGAATATTCTAATAATTATATAGCTGAAAATAATTTTTCAAAGAAAAACATCTAATCGATGTTTTTTTATTTGAATTTACCAATGTAATATTTCTTTTTACCTTTTCTAATTACTATTTTGTTATGTAAATTAACTTCTTTATTAATTAATTTATTTAAATCTGTTACTTTTTCTCCGTTAATAGTAATAGAACCAGCTGCTATAAATTCTCTTGCTTCTCTCTTAGAAGAACATATTTTGTTTTCTACTAAGAAATCAGGCAATAAAGAATCATTTTCAACATCAAATGTTGGAATACCATTAAATGCTTCTTCCAATTCTTTTTCAGTTAACTCTTTAATATTTCCATTAAATAGTGATTCACTAATTTTAATTGCTTTTAAATATTCATCATGTCCGTGTAAATGAGTAATTATTTCTTCTGCTAATTTTTTATGAGCAGTTCTTAGCTCTGGGTGATTATTTTTTTCTTCT
>CAZIFR010000048.1:0-7050 GCA_964539185.1 uncultured Muribaculaceae bacterium
GTATAATGTACTTCTTCACATGTTATTGCTTTATCCAAATTATCATCATCTAAATCAATTGCTTCACTATATTTGCCACCATTAGTTAAATAAGTACTTGTTAGTTGAGTTTTGATACTATCAGCATATAACACTAATTGACTTTTCCTAGCTGATTCTTTAGCATCATTAACGACATTGATCTTTCGATATAGACTAATACTAACAATTTTTAATAATGTTTCCAAACTATTCCTCAGGTTCCATATGGATGAAAACATATTTTATTTTATCATCTAACTTTTTAATTTTTATTTCAATTTCATCAGTAATAGAATGAGCTAAGTTTAATGTGATGTCATCTTTCATTTTTATATTAGCTATCAATTTATAGTACGATCCATATCTTAAAATATATAAATCTTCTAATTTTATTACTTCATTAAATGATAATATCAACGCTTTTATACCTTCAAGATATTTTTTATCCGTTACTTGTTCTTCAAGCAAGATACTAATATTTTCTTTTAATATAATATACCCTGTTCTTATTATTAAAATTGAAACAAGAATTGTTCCTATTAAATTAGCATATTTAAATATAGATACCTTATCAGAAAAATGCATTAATATAACTGAAATCAAAACAAAAACCGAACTATAAACATCAGCTTTACTTTCATTACTTGAAGCAATTAAAATATAATTATTATATTCTTTTCCTTTTTTATTTATATATTTAGCCAATATAAATTTAGCAATTATCGTAAATAAACTCACAAAAGCTACTAGAGTATTGGGGATTATAATTTCTTTACTAAACGAATTATAAATTAATAAACATCCTAAAATAACAATAATTAAACCTATTATTAAACTAGTAACATATTCTATTTTCCCATGCCCAAAAGGATGTTTTTCATCTTCGGGTTTCATGCACAAATGATTCCCCAAAATAGCAATAACATCTGTTGATAAATCACTTAAGGAGTGGGCCCCATCTGCTATTAAAGAACTATACTGGCTTAACAGCCCAACGAAAATTTTAATAAACGATAAGAAAGCATTAGTAATAAAACTAATACTTAAAACTTTAGTTACTTTATTCATTATACCACCCTTTTATTTTATTTGGCCTGATACCAATTATCACCATATTCAATATCAACTTTTAAAGGGACATCAAATTTATATATATTTTCCATTATGTTAGTAATAATATCAATAACTTGTTTTTTTTCAGAAACTACAACATCAAATACTAACTCATCATGAACCTGTAAAATCATCTTAGACTTTATTTTTTCTAATTTAAATTTATTTGCAATCTCAATCATTGCTTTTTTTATAATGTCAGCATTGGTTCCTTGAATAGGAGCATTTAATGCCATTCTCTCACCACTTTGTCTAATCATATAGTTGCTATTTTTTAATTCCGTTATATTTCTTTTTCGATTAAATAAAGTTACTGTATATCCTCTTTCTTTAGCTAAAGCAATTGTTTTATCCATATACTCTTTAATACCAGGATATGTTTCTAAATATTTATCGATTATCTCTTTAGCCTCGCTAGGTTTAATATGAAGATTTTCTGATAAACCAAAACTACTAATCCCATATATAATTCCAAAATTAACGGCTTTTGCAATTCTTCTCATATCTTTTGTTACATAATCAATATCGACATTAAAAATATCAGCCGCTGTTTTCGTATGAATGTCTAGATTGTGATTGAAAGCATCTACTAATGATGGAACTTTAGATAAATGAGCTAATATTCTTAATTCTATTTGAGAATAATCAGCACTAATAATAAATGAATCCAAACTAGGGACAAAGGCCTTTCTTATTAATCTACCATATTCATATCTAATCGGAATATTTTGTAAATTTGGTTCAGTACTAGATAACCTCCCCGTTTTGGTTAATACCTGAGTATAAATGGTGTGAATTTTACCATCTTTCATAATGGAATTTATTAACCCTTCAATATATGTTGTGTGCAATTTAGACAGCATCCGATACTCTAAAATCATTTCAATAACAGGATGTTTATCTTTAAGTTTTTCTAAAACATCAACAGCTGTTGAATATCCACTTTTCCCCTTTTTAAAGTAGGGTAATTGTAGTTTTTCAAATAATATTTTGCCGAGTTGCAACGGAGAAGAAATATTAAACTGTTCCCCTACGATATTATATATCTTATTAGAAACTAATTCTAATTTAATCTTAATCTCTTCCCCCATTTTCTCTAAAACACTTTTATCGACATATACACCATCGTATTCCATATCACCTAAAATAGTCGTTAAAGGCATTTCAATATCAATAAAAAGTTGGTCCATTTGTTCCTCTTTTAATTTTTCTTGAAATAATTCTTTAATTTCATATATAAATTTAGCTTTTTCAACAATTGTTTTTTCAACATCCATAGGTATTTGTAATTGCTTATTTTTTCCATATATCGTTTCATAAAAAGGAATATTAAAATTTAAAGAATTAGCTAAATATGCAATATCATCCTTCACATTATAATCTAATAACGAAGCTGCAATCATCAAATCAAAATCAACCTTTTCGATATCTATTCCCGCCCATTTTAAAGCTATATATACCTTTTTAAGATCATATGTATATTTAGGGATTTCTATTAAGAATTTAGGATTGTCTTTTAAAATATCAAATGGTATGTAATAAGCTTTATCTTTATTGTATAGACCCATACCAATAATATCTGCATTATGATAATTGGTACCTAGAATTTCTAAATAAACAGCACAATCTTCTTTAATATCTAATTCATCAATATTTTTAATCACCTTGAAATTTAAGTTGGTTTCTTGATTGATAATATTATTTTTTTTAATCAACGAGTAAAACTCTAAATCTTCATATAAACCATTTAATTTTTCAGTTGGACCACTATACTTTGTATCTTCAATCTTTAAATTAATGGGAACTTCTTTATAAATAGTAGCAATATCATAACTCATATAGGCTTTTGTTTTATCGTTAATTAATTTTTCTTTAACTTTACCAGTTATTTTTTCAATATTGTTATAAATATTATCTAAACTATCATATTCTTGCAATAACTTCAAAGCTGTTTTCTCACCAATTCCTTGAACACCAGGAATGTTATCAGACGAGTCCCCCATTAGGGCTTTTAAATCGATAACTCGAATTGGATCAATTCCATATTCTAATTTAAAATTATCTTGATTATAACGAATATAATCCTTTTGTTTTAAAAGTTTAATATCAATATCAGTACTAATTAATTGAAGCAAATCCTTATCACTGCTAATTATCGTTCCAATAAAATTAGCATCTTGATCACAAAATTGAGCAAAGGTTCCAATAATGTCATCGGCTTCATAGTTATCTATTTCATAATAATTTATTCCCATCGCTAGTAACATTTCTTTGGCTACTGGAAATTGAATTTTTAGTTCCTCTGGCATTTCAATTCGTCCACTTTTATATTCTTCATATTTATCGTGCCTAAAAGTCTTACCTTTATCAAAAGCTACCATTATATAATTTGGTTTTTCTTCTTCAATTATTTTATTCATCATATTAACAAAACCAAATAAAGCATTCGTAGGAAATCCTTTACTATTTTTCATAAAATTACCATTATAAGCTGTTGCATAATAACTTCTAAATAATAAGTTATTACCATCAACAAGTATTATTTTATTCATAATCTACCCTATCTATATTATAATATAGATCCCTTTCTATTAATTGGAATAGAAAAAAAGACTTTACTCTTTTTCATATAATGTCCAAAATCAAATAGGCCAAATAAGCACCGCATAACATGACTAAAATGAAACTAAATACTGCTGCTTCAGCTAATTTAGAAAAAACTCTAGTTTCTTTTTTTTCATTTAAGTCGTCCTTAGAAATAGTTTCTTCTATTATTTCATAATCATTTTTTACAATTTCATCAGATAAATTACGAGTCATAATAGATATTTTACTCTTTCCATTTACATCAATATCTTTAATATAAAAACGATTTCCTATTTTAAATTGAATTAAATTTTTAAATTTCATTTCAAATTTATCATTAAATTTTTCATCAAAATACTCTAATAAAGAAATAACATTATGATTAAAATCTCCATCTTTTATTTTTTCATTACAAGAAGATAAAACTTTATTTACCCCGTTATTTATATAAGAATTAAAATCATCTAAAATATCTTTTACCTTGAATCTATCTACACAATGAAAGTTTAAAGATTCAACTAAATATTCAATTAAAATATGTTCAGAAATATTAATCATATTTTCTATATCATTAGTGACAATAAAAGAAATATTTTCATTTTGTTCTATAACATCGATTCCTACAAAGGTGTTGTCCGCTTCGACAATTAAAAAATTATATCCGTTAATAGGCATTAATTTTATTGTATTATATGTTGTACCATTATAATTAATTTTAACAGGTATTTTCACCTTATCACCTCTTAATATATTATAACATATTTTAAAAGTCGTTACCACTTGTCCTCTTACTTTAATTTTACAACCGTCTAGGGAAGGCAAACATATGTCACACCCTTTTTATAAAATTAAAGAAATCTGATATATTAAAATACAGCAAAAAATAATATTTTAAGTACCTATTTTAAAATATCGTATAAAATATATTGGTGATAACATGCAAAATAATAATGACCAATATGCTTATGCCTTTGCCAAAATCAAAGGTAATGCACAATATCATAAGTTAGAAGGTTTAGCTTATTTTTATCCAATCAAAAATGGTACATTAGTTGAAATTGAAGTTAATAATATGCCATTAGATCTTTCCCATCCATATGCATTACATATCCATGAAGGAAATAGTTGTGAGGGTCAAGATTTTGAACTATCAAAAGGTCATTTTAATCCAACTAATGTTGAACATCCAAAACACGCGGGTGATTTACCTCCCTTATTTTCTAACAATGGGTATAGCTATATGTTAGTTTATACTGATAGGTTTCGTCCGGTTGATGTAATAGATAAAACAGTTATTATTCACGACAACTCTGATGACTTTAAAACTCAGCCTTCTGGAAATAGTGGCAATAAAATAGCTTGCGGGGTTATAGAAAAATTAATGATAAATTACTAAAAATAATGAATTTGTTTCATTATTTTTTAGTTAATATAGGTTGCTAACTAATCTTTTGAATGGTATAATGTTTATATGATTTGAGGGATTTATCTATGCAAGAACTAATAATAAACATCATGAATCAATTTGGATACTTAGGGATATTACTATTAATTACAATTGAAAACTTGTTTCCACCCATCCCATCAGAAATTATATTAACCTTTGGTGGGTTTATGACCCAACAACCAAATAGTGAACTTAGCATTATTGGGGTTATCTTTTTTTCGACCATAGGTTCTATATTAGGTGCTTATATCTTATATTTTATTGGTACCATTTTAAATAAAGAACGTCTCAAAAAAATAGTTTCAGGAAAAGTTGGTAGAATTTTACGATTAAAAAGCAATGATATTGAAATGGCTCATCGTTGGTTTGATAATAAAGGCAATATAACAGTCTTATTTTGCCGTTGTATTCCTATTGTTCGTAGTTTAATATCTATTCCTGCTGGAATGAGCCAAATGCCTACATTTAAATTTTTATTATATACTATCATCGGTTCCACTGTTTGGAATTCCGTATTAGTAGTAATTGGCAGTATCGTTGGTGAAAACTGGCAATTTGTAGTGTCAATTATCGATAAATATTCCCATATAGTATTAATCCTATTAGTATTTATGGTTATAACTTTTGTTACTATATTTTATAGTAAAAGAAAAAATAAAAAAGCGATATGAATTAGATGAAAAGAGGTAATAATGTGACCCCTAAAATAACAATTGGATTGTTTTGTGATTCATTTTTTCCAGTAATTGATGGAGTAGTAATGGTTGTTGATAATTATGCTAGAAGGTTATCAAAATATGCCAATGTTATCGTTTTTGTACCAAACGTTCCAGGATCTGACCATGATGATAGTATATACCCTTATAAAATTATCCGATGTAAAGCTTTTAATATTCCCTTTTTAGGTTACCCATTTCCAACACCTAATATTAGTAGAAATTTTGGCAAAGAAGTTAAAAAGTATAAATTAGATCTAATTCATATTCATTCTCCTATAACAATTGGTAAATATGGTGCTAGATATGCTAAAAAACACAATATTCCTTTAATTGGAACAATGCATAGCCAATTTGAACAAGACGTTAATAGATATATTAAGTCCAAAAAAATATCTAATAAAATAGCTAGAGAAGTTACTAAAATGTATAATAAATGTGATGAATGTTGGGCTGTAAATGGCGAGGTAGCAAGAATTTTTTATGAAGATTATGGCTATAAAAAATTACCTCAAGTAATGGGCAATGCGACTGATATGTTACCTATTTTAGATGTCAAAAAAACTAATAAACTAATAAATAAACAATTTAATTTAAAATCCAGTGAAACAGTTCTTTTGTTTGTTGGTAGAATAAATAAATTGAAAAACATTCTTTTTATTGTTGATTCTCTTAAAATTTTAAAAGATAGAAATTTTAAATTTAAAATGCTATTTGTTGGAGTTGGTCCAGACGAACGATTACTTAAAGAATATATTCATGAGAATAATTTAGATAAAGAAATATTATTATTAGGTAAAATTACTGATAGGGACCTTATGGCGTCATTATATGCGCGAGCAAATTTGTTTTTATTTCCTTCTTTATATGATGCTAGTTCCCTTGTTCAAATTGAAGCAGCAAGCCAAAAAACACCAACTATCTTTTTAGAAGATTCAGTAACGAGTGCAACAGTAACCAACAATAGAAATGGCTTTTTATCAAAAAATAATCCTCATGACTATGCTGATGTTATTATTAAAGTTATCAAAGATAAAAAATTATATGATAAAGTTTCTAACTATGCATTTGAAGAATTATATAAAAATTGGGATAATTTAGTTGATGAAGTATATAATCAATATCTATATTATATAAATAAATAAAATCCATACAATCAAGTATGGA
>CAZIFR010000049.1:0-3265 GCA_964539185.1 uncultured Muribaculaceae bacterium
AAGTTTATCTTGATTATAGTTTTTAAATTTTAAACCATCTTGAATTGGTTTAGTTTGTTCAGTTCCGACTAAAATAGTTAAATCAGCGGTATCAGCAATAAATGTTCCAAAATTATAGTTAGACTCATATTGCTTTGATCCTAGTTCGATCATTCCAGGAGTTATAACAACTTTTTTCCCCGGCATTAATTTTAAAACATCTAAGGCCATTTTAGACCCGATTTCATTAGAATTATAAGCATCATCAATATAATGGATTCGGCCAAACGATTTAAGTTCTAAACGGTGTTCAACCGCTTTTATTTTACTAATACCTCTTTCAATCTCTTCAGCTTTTAAACCTAATTCATTAGCTAAAGTAATGCCAGCTAAAATATTATAAATATTAGCTTCACCTAATAGTTTCGTTTTAAATGAATACTTTTTATTATTCATATGAACATCAAAACTCATTCCCTCGTGAGAATATTTAATATTATCAGCATAAACATCAGCAGTTTTATTATAAATAGCAAACCATAATACTTTACAAGTATTTTTTATTTGATAATTTATTTGATATCCATCATCTTTATTTAAAATAGCTATTCCATCTTTAGGTAAACTTTCAATTAATTCAAACTTTCCTTTGGTAATATTTTCAATACTCCCAAACGTTTCTAAATGAGCTGTTCCAATCTTCGTTAAAATACCATATTTAGGTTTTACAATTCTAGACCTTGATTTGATATCACCTTTCCGAAAAGCTCCTAATTCAGCAATAAAATAATCATTATACTTATCAATATATTCGTTGATTGTTCTAATTAAACCATAATTAGTATTAAAGTTTTTAGGTGTTGGAAAAGAAATGTATTTTTCATTTAAAATTTCATTAACGACATTTTTTGTGCTTGTTTTACCATAACTACCAGTAATCCCAACGACTTTTAATTTATCCATTGCTTTTAATTTTTTAGTCGCCTTATTTTTATAATATAAATAAACACCTTTTTCAATTGGGATATTTATAATATTAGCCATATAAACAATATGATAGTTAAAGTAAATTAATGAACCAATAATAAAGTAATAATAACCAATATATTGATGATTATATTCTAAACAGATTGATAAAATAGGAATTAAATATATAATAAAAATTGTATAACATAACCTTCTAATTCTTTTCGTAAAGTCTAATGGCTTTTTTAATTGTTCTTTTTTTTGAACTTGATTTAATAAATATGTTAAACCTAAATAATATATAAATATTGTAACCATTAAAAAGTTGTTATCAATAAAAAAATTAAGTCCTAAAAATAAAACGTAAATAGCATCATACCATAAAAAAACTCGCTTTTTATTGTTCGTTATCCATTTTAAATAACGATTGCCATCATTATACCAATTTTGTTGTAACATATGTAAAGCTTTCAATGTATCAATTATAATATATAATAAAGCCGGAATTAAACTAATTAAAAAATACTTCATTGTTCACGCTCCTCTTTTTTACATTTCAAAATTAATTACTCAACTTCAAACATATCAAGTAATTTATCTAGACGATTAATAACTGGAAATCCTTTATCTTTGGTTAAATCGCTTGAAAACTGAATTCCAATCCCACCTTCTTTAACCCATTCTTTTAAATTACCAGAGTAATCATCAACTAAAATGGCATCCTTACTTAAACACATTTTGGTTTTAGAAATTTCTCTTGGAACAAGGATGATCGTAATATCTTTAAAATAATAATGAATATAATTAATTTTAGCAACCGCTTCATCTAAAGAATTGACATGAGTTAATATTGAAGTGTTAAATTTATTACTAGCAAATAATTTTTTAATACAATTAAAACTATCATTAATAATTGGAGTTAAAGATAATAATTGTTTCCAATTCAAATTGGCATAAAACTCAGTCATCTTATGAGCATTATTGCGATCAATTTCTAATCGATCTAACATATCATAAGTAACTCGAATCGTATCCATTATTACTCCATCAAAATCTATAAATAAGTTTTTCATCAACTTCACCACAAATCTATTATATCATAATTTGGTTGTTTTTTTAGTGTGTTTTTTATATAAGGAGAAACAAACTAAACAGATAATAAAAATTATATAATTAACCCAGAAATAATTTTTAATAAGTAGAGGTAGAAAACAAGTTGTCGTTATATTGCTTGCCATATGGACGATAATTGGGGCTTTGATTGTTTTATACTTTTCATAAACATATATTAATATAAATCCTAAGATAAAGGCATAAAACATTTGCAATACATTAAAATGACATAAAGCAAAACAAATATTTACGATCCATATAGCTTTCGTGTTGGGATATCTTTTTTTCGCCTCATTATACATAACCCCTCTAAATAATAATTCTTCAATAATAGGTCCAATAAAACCTGTTGCTATTAAAGTTGTAATCATCTTAGTATTACTATCATACAAATTTGTTTTTAAAAGGAAATTAACATAAAACGCCAAAATATTATAAAATAAACTTAAAATAATACCACTGATTAATAAAGCCCATAGTTTATTTACTTTACCATTAAAATCATTATGTTTTGATTTGTTATATTCGTAAGTTAAGAGAGGTATAAAAATAAGAGCTAAAGTGACTACTAAATATATTTGATTAACATGTAAAAATTGATTAAATAAATTAATATCATTTCCAAGTGAAAAATAAATTATATATAATAATATTATTAAAAGAAATTGAATGATAATATAACTTAAAGGCCATTTTAATATTTTTAGCATCATCTCACCTATTAATAATTATAATGGAAATATCATTTTATTACAATAAAAAAGAAGAAATTCTTCTTATTTTAAAGCTTCTAATAATTCAGCTTTTTTCATTGTTGAATATCCTACGATATTCTTTTCTTTTGCTAAGTTTTTTAATTCAGCTACTGTTTTAGTAGATAAATCATTGGAAACAACCTTTTCTTCTTTTGGTTGTTTTTCAACTTTAACTTCTTTATTTTTTAACTTACTATTTAAAGCGTCTTTAGCAATATCAACTAAATTAGTAAAACTTTGAGGTTCATTAATTGCTAGTTCACTTAACATTTTTCTATTAAATGTAATTCCAGCAATATTTAAACCATTAATAAACTTAGAATAGCTAATATCATTTAATCTACAAGCTGCATTAATTCTTGTAATCCATAACTTTCTAAAATCTCTTTTCTTTTGTTTACGATCACGATAAGCATATCTTTCTGAATGCATTACTTGTTCTTTTGCAGTTT
>CAZIFR010000049.1:3275-6860 GCA_964539185.1 uncultured Muribaculaceae bacterium
ATGAGCTGTACGATATAATCTATGTTTACTTCCGAAATAGCCTTTAGCTAATTTCATTATTTTTTTATGTCTAGCACGACTAATAGTGCCACCTTTTACTCTTGTCATAAATACCTCCTATAACATATCTTTGATGCGTTTATAATCACTAGGACTTAAAACAGAAGGTTTTCTACCGTCTCTATTACTAGCAGCATTCTTTTTCCCTGTATTATGTCTAGTTCCCGCTTTACCTATTGTAATTGTTCCACCTGGTCTTACATTACACATTTTACTTAAACCCTTATGAGTTTTCTTTTTATAACCTTTATTTTTTTTCAAAATATCAATCCTCCTATTTTTTAGGTGTTAAAATTATTGACATAAATCGTCCTTCAAACTTTGGTTGTTGTTCAATTTCTGCTACACCTTCTAAATCTTTTGCAAAACGCATTAAAACATCTTTTCCTAATTCAGGATGAGCCATTTCTCGTCCTTTAAACTTAACACTAACTTTAACTTTATGTCCTTTTTCTAAGTATTTTTTACTATTTTTAACCCTCGTATCAAAATCATGTCTGTCAATATTAACCGATAAACGATATTCTTTTAAGTCTAAATTAGTTTCTCTTTGTCTTTTGACGTTTTCTTTTGCTTTTTTCTTGTTTTCATACTTAAATTTGTTATAGTCCATAATTTTACAAACGGGTGGAACCCCAGTTTGATTAATTAAAACTAAATCAAATCCAGCATACTGAGCTAATGTAAGAGCATCAGAAATCTTCTTTATTCCTAATTTTTCCCCACTTGGTCCAATTAAAATAACTTCATTAGCTCTTATTTGTTCATTAATGTAAAAATTATTTTTACTAGCTATACGTTGACACCTCCAAAATATTAAAAAAGATGAACACATGCAGTATTCACCTATATAAACACAAAAAAATGGCTTATATTACCCATAGCTATTTGCTATCAGGTGAGGTTGAAACCTGCTTTCCTTTTTTAACTATATCAATTATAGTATATTATTATATGTTTGTCAATCAAAAAGTATTAAAGTTTATATTGTTTTGTCATTGGTTTAGATAATTCCAAGTTTCCATTATTACTTACTTTGAGACAAAATTGATTTTCTAATAATTCATTCGTAATTTTGATATCTGATATTTTTAAAGACCTGTTAATGTTTTTATCTCTACCATCTGCATCGTTAATTAAAATAGTATAACCTTCGTTAATTAAATCTGAAAAAATAAATTTAGATAAATTTTGTTGAAATAACAATGCTTTTTTCGATTTTACAATAACACTTTTTCGCATCGGAAGATTTAAATTACTACTTGGATTATCATGAACATTGATTCCTAATAAATCAGTTACTTGATAAGTAGCAATGTCACTTATTCGAGATAATCTTTCCCTTTCATATGTTGACATTCTTGATAATTTATTTAAAATTTGTAGTATAATATTTAATTTATCAAATGAAACTCTTGTGTTATAACATCCCTCATTATTACATGATAAAATGCTTAACCCATGATTTTGTAAATATTCTGAAATGGGCATAATATTTTCAATCTGATTAAAATTACTAATTAAAAATGAATGTCCACCAAATCCATTTTTAATTGGTGCAAACTTATCATTATCTTTTAAAAGTAATAACACTAAATTATTAATATATTTACCAATATATATATTAGCAATATTATAAGTAATGATTCTATTATTTTTAACGCTTTCATCATCCATATATAAGTCGTTCACGTTATTTTCCCCCTTAGAGGAAAATATCTTAACATATTTTTTCTTATTTGTCAAACGGGTTATAACGATGCTAAAAAGTTAAAATAATCAATCAATATTATCTTTTTTAATTATATAAGTTTTTTCTTTGGTATAAAAGGCATAAAAAACATCATTTAACTCTACATTTTTCTTTTTTAATATGTTATTAACCCAATTAACATTTTTTTTCATATCGATTAACGCTTGCTTATTTATAACTCCATCCATAATAATAGGTAGAGGGTATTCGTTATTATCCGTAAAAACTGATAGTTTTCCATTATTTTCTAAAACAGCATAATTAACTGTATCGATATTTTTAACTTGTTGTTCCCTTAATTGAGCTACTAAATCATCTAATGAGTATCTTAATTTGCTCATTTCTCTAAAATTAATCTTCCCTTTATTGATAAGTAAAGTTGGATTCCCATCCATAAGTGTTCTAATTTTCGGACTTTTTAAAGTTATATATCCAAAAATTAATTGAATAATAACTAATACAGCAATAGGAACAATTGATATTAAAATTGATTTTTCATTATCTTCAATACTAAGAGCTGCTAATTCTGCTATTAGTATCGAAACAATTAAATCAATAATACTTAATTTTCCAACTTCCTTTTTCCCCATAATTCGATAACAAATAATGATATATATGTATAAAATAAATGTTTTAAATGCTAACATAAAATACATGTAATCACCTCATTTAATTATGTTAATAGTTATATTATTTTATACAAAATCATAACCTTAATTAGGTGATAACATGTTTTTAAAAAAATACTATAAAAGTCTTTTAATAAGTATAGGAGCCATTATATTTTTGACTTTAATCATAACCTTGTTAAATTATATTGGCTTCATTAATTTGAAATTCATAAATATTTTTAAATATTTTGTGCCTTTCTTAGCAATGTTTATTGGGGGATTTATTTTAGGTAAAAACAGCAATAACAAGGGTTGGCTAGAAGGAATCAAATTAGGGCTCATGGTTATTCTAATATTATTTACTATTATTATGATTTTTTATGATTTAAACATTAACCAACTAATAAATTATTTTATTATATTAGCAGGATCGATATTAGGTAGTATTTTCGGTATTAATAAAAAAGTTACTAAGTAACTTTTTTCGTATATTGTTTAATAAATTGTTCTTTAAATTCTAATATTCTATTTTCTTTAATAGCTAATCTTGCCTGTTCCGTTAACCTAATTAAAAACCTAATATTATGAATGGAAAGAAGTCTTCCACCATTAGTTTCAGAACAAACAAGTAAATGTCTGATATAAGCTTTAGTATAACTTTTACAAGTATAACAATCACAATCATTTTCTAAAGGGGTAAAATCATCTTTAAATTTTAAATTTTTTAAATTTATTTTGCCATTTTTAGTAAAAGCATTCCCATGTCTTGCTAATCTAGTTGGTAATACACAGTCAAACATATCAATACCTCTAATAATACCTTCTAAAATATCAAGCGGATCTCCTACTCCCATTAAATATCGCGGTTTATCTTCAGGTAGATATAAAACAGCATCATCGATCATTTGATACATTACTGGTTTTTCTTCACCAACACTAGTTCCACCAATACTATAACCATCAAAATTCATTTTAACCGTTTCAATAGCGCTAAAGTTCCTTAAATCTGAATACTCTCCTCCTTGAACAATTCCAAATAAGGATTGCTTTTCATTGTTATGAACATCTTTTCCCCTTTGCGCCCATCTTAATGTCCTTTCAGTGCTTGCCTTAGCATATTCATAATCAACAGGATATGGAATACATTCATCAAAACTCATC
>CAZIFR010000050.1:0-6744 GCA_964539185.1 uncultured Muribaculaceae bacterium
TTTACCTTGCTTATAAATATTACAATTTTTATCTAATACCTTTTTTTTACAATATTCAACTACATCATTATCTATTTTAAGATTGTTCTTAATTCTATCAATCCCCATTTTAGTAGTATGAATTTTATCTATATTGTTAAGCAATATTTGTTTATCTTCCATAAATTATCACTCCTACGATTTACTATTTGTCTCTCTTCCATCTATATTTTTACTGAAAATGTAAAAACTTATTTTATCTTTCTACTTAATTTTATTGTTTTTTCTTTTTCTCTTAATTGTAATCCCAATTTTATTCCATATTCAATTTCAAAATTATCAAATGGCCTTCTTAATTTCTTGCCAAGTATTATCCTAGATTTGCTGGGTTTTTCAGATAATTCTAATTTTAATAAATTTATATAATCTCCTAATTCCATTGTCATTAACTCTCTTGCTGCAATCAATTTTATTCTTTGTAAAATGTTTTCATAATTGATGTCATGATTTTCAAATCCTTTTTCAATCATAAAGTCTCCGCCATCTAGTCTACATTTCACTATTCCCTTTTTATTTTCTTCATCATAAAATTTTATAAGCATTGCAATCATAACGGAATTTATTATATTTCTATCTATATCTTTAAATGCAACAAAATGATACTCTGGTTCGGGCACCCACATTCCCCACTCTGTTTCAACACCAATGCATCTTGATTGATAATCATATGGTGTGATATATAATTCCTTGCTCAGATTTTTTTCATCCATAAAATAATATATTGGTTTAATAACGTTATCATTATTTTTACTTAAAATTCTTAAATTATCAAATTCTTTTTGACTAGTTCCTAATTTTATTGATGGTTGACTTACTAAAAAAGTATACTGTCTTTCTTCATTAACAGTAAGTACATACACCAATTGTGTACTACCATAATTAATAAATTCGATTTTTTTTGAGCCTTCAAATTCAGGAATATTAGTAGACAAAACTAAATTAATAAATTGGTGTGTTTGCATCATTTCTTCCTGCACATTTTGTCCTGGTAATATTTCTATATACCAAGAGCCATAATTTGGTATTCCTAAAGATTCTTTTACTTTCATTATTTTCATCTTCTTTCATGTGAAGTTTTATTTTTTCACCAATTTATATAATAAACTTTTTACAAAATCCCTTATTTTATAATAGTTTGAAAGTGATGTTATAAAATTCATATTATCCAGTTAATGTTTGTTTTTAGAATTAGATAAATTGTAATTTGTTATTTCTTAATTTTCTTTATTGGATGCCTTATAACTGTTTTTAATTTATTTATATCACATCTTCTTGGATCACCCAAGTATATTTCGTGATGAAATCTAGCATTAGTTATGCCTAACTCATACTCATTTTCTTTTATATATTCATGCATTAGATTTATTGTTGTAGGTTCGCCGTCATAAGAGCCGATATGCATACATTGAACACAAGTGCCTTCTTCATATGTTAAAAACTCAACTTTTGAAAAATCTAGCTTTTTCTTTTTAGTAGTTGTTTCTATAGCCCATTCAAAATCTTTTTTTGTAACAAAATCAGGCATTCTTATAATAGATATAAAATTAAGATCATCTTTTCTTTTATAGTCCATACCTTTAAGTCCATCTATCCACCAAAAACCTTCTAACGGTGGAACAACATATTCAAAATAACCATCAATTTTATAAGAACCTTTATAACTCATTTTTATTGTATAAGCTATCGGATATAATAATTCTATTGATTTTTGATATTCACCATTTTTATCATTTGGATTACCTTTTCCTCTTACTGCTATATAGTTCATTTTAGGAATATTAACAATACTAGGTTTATCCTTTGGCATGTAAAATTCCTTGTATTCTTTCTTATAATCAAAAACCATTTTCACATCTCCTATTTATTTTAGTCATTATACCACTTTCTTACCTTTTGTTTAACGTTAATATACTCATTATCAAGGTTCTTTTTATTAATATTAAAACGATATCGTTTTAACATTTCTAATAATCCACCACGCTTCATGATTTCCTCCAATGCCAATTATAATATAATTTAGTACTAAAGTCTAGTAAATACTTTTATCTTAAAAAATACTGGTAAATAAAAAATACAGCCTTTCAGCCATATTATCTTTTCATACTTGACAATTTTGATTGCTCAAAAAGATGATTGCTATTAACTACTTGTACTCTATTAGCTGTATCGATATTAATTCCGTTTGAAAAATCAACTCTAGTATCATAATTGACTATACTCGTAATACTATCGACTTCCATTTCAGACATTTTTGTTCCATCAACTCTAAAACCTATTGGCATCATCGTAACATTATTTTTATTAGTATAATTATAAACATGAGAAACGATAAAATCTTTTGTAACAAAATGTAAGGGGGTCAAGTTGTATTTCTTTTGTACCATTATCACTTTCCCAGGCAAATAAATTTTCATTTAGTATAATCACTTGTTTGCAAATGGCTGGTTTAACACATTTCCCTTCATTGGAAACACCAAAAAAATTTTTCTGGTTTTGATTTTGATAATAAAACATCTGTAAAGATCCAACTTGATCGCCATTTAATTGTTGGACTGGTACTACTTGACCTATATATACCTGTTTCATTTAAAATTCCTCCTATAAATAATTATATCATATTTTTTCTTATTTAACTGTTTTTATCGGCCATAAACTATAACTCACTGTTCCGATAATACTATCTTTATCGATAAGTCCGATAACTCTACTATCAGTAGAATCATTTCTATTATCTCCTAAAACAAAATACTTATCTTCTGGAATAGTAAAAATATTATGCTCTTTTAGGTCAAAATCATTAGTAATACTACTAAAAGAATCTTCAATTATTTCATTATTAATATATAAGTTACCATCTTTATAATATACTGATTCTCCCGGTAGACCAATAATCCTTTTTATCAATTTAGAATTTTTATGTTTAAAAACGATTATTTCAAATCTTTCAAAACTTTTATCATATTTATTAAGTAGTAAAATTTCATTGTTTTTTAAGGTCTCATTCATCGAGTTCCCCTCAACAATTATCGGTGTTGTGATAAATGTTCTAATAACGACTACTATTACAAGGATAATAGCATATGGTTTTAGTTCTTTAAGAAGTTTCATATTCTCATCTCCTATAATATTATACTACATTTTTTAAAGAAAAAAAGCTTTATTTAAGCTTCTTTTTTTACTTCAGCAAACTTACGTTCTTTGATTTTTGGTTGTTTGACCATTTTTCTAATATAGTTAAGTTTAGCTCTTCTAACTTTACCTTTTCTAACAACTTCAATCGAATTAATAATTGGTGAATTTAAAGGAAATGTTCTTTCCACTCCAATACCACCAGATGTTTTACGAACCGTAAAATTTCGACTTACATTTGCCCCTTGAATAGCCATAACAAGACCTTCAAAAGCTTGAATTCTTTCTCTTTTACCTTCGACAATTTTTACGTTAACGATAATAGTATCACCAACACGAAACTCAGGAATATCGTTTCTAATTTGTTTTTCAGTAATTTTTTCAATCAAATTCATCTACGTCACTCTCCTTTATATAAAACTATAATCTTAATTTAAATCAGCGGATTACGTCGAAATAAATTGTACCATATGAATAAAATAATGTCAAACACTTCTTAATATTTTATGCTTAATACTATACTTTTTTGTTAAAGTATACGTTAAAATACAAAATATAATATTTAATAATAATGAAGAATAAATACTTTTAAATAACTCATGGAAAGAAAAGTTTAATCCATGAAAGACAATTAAAAAAAGCATATTAATAATTCGGTAAAATATAATACATACAATATTAGCCATAATAGTAATGTATAGACTATTTGAGAATATATAATTAATTACCATAATAAGATAACCAATCATAAGGAAAACAAAGAAATTATATAATAAAGTATTAGCATAACATATATCATATAGGATACCCATAATAGCAATATATTTTAAAAATCGATAATTATTTTTATTAAAATAGGGGAATATTATAACCAATGATGATATGGTAAGAAGAGGTAGAAAAATAGTTGCATGTAAGTATTTAGAAAAAAGACCATCACATAAAAAAGCAACTAAAGAAACAAATAAAATCATGGTTGATCACTTCTTTTCAAAATAGAAACATAATTAATATTATTAAAGTCGACTAATGATTCTACTTCTAAAACTTTAGCTAAATCAAAATTATCGGTATCGATACCAATAACTTTACCAATTACAATTCCACTAGGAAAGGTATCTCCCATCCCTGTTGTTGTAACTAAAGTACCATTAGAAATATCAATATTTTGAGCTATTCCTTCAATTATATAAGTATTTTTAGTTTTATTATAACTAGTTAAAATACCAAAAACAGTATTTTCATTTTCTGATATTTTAACTGAAATCTTATCGTTAATATTATTAGCTGTTATTAGTCTAACAGTACTAGTAAAATTAGTAGTTTTAATAACTTTACCAATTAAACCATTATTAACAATGACAGGATTACCAATTTTAATATCTTCATTTTCGCCTTTATCAATTACTAAAGTATCGTTCCAATAATTTAGATCACGACTAACCACAGTTGCATTAACAATACTATATTCCGTTATAAGATGATTAAGATTTAAAACATCCTTCAAATGTCCAAGTTGCCATTTTAATTCGATATTTTCATTTTTAATTTGTTCTAACTCTATTAACTGGTTTTGCATACCTTGGTATTTTTCGTACATCTGATTTTTTTCTTTATGAGCAATTGATTTTTCGATAATAAAATCGACGGGATAACTCACAACTTTACCAACAAAGAAAACACTATCTTTAATAGCTTTTTCAAAAACGGTTAAGTTTCGATCGGTAGTAACGACATTAATAATTATTCCAATTATAATTAATATTATTAAGGAACATGTTATTACTACTTGTTTTACATTCCACTTTTTATTTCGCCTATTATACATAAATATCCTCTCCTAATATATTATAACTAAAAATTACTAAAAAAAATATAGTTTTTCTATATTTTTAAATCATTTGTAATCTTTTCAACTGTCTGTTTTGGATTTGAACAAAATACATTGTATAATTTTCTATTTTCTTTTATTTGATTTAATATTTCAATATCAATTCTGGCCATTTTAAAAGTATACAATTCATCATCTTCACATACGACATTTAAGTCCTGACCTAAGACATATTTAACATCTAAGTCCAAAAATCTAATTAAATTTAAAAAGTTACGCATAGTTGGTGTTTTAGTTCCATTTTCATATCCACAAATTGACACTTTTGTAACCCCTAATAAGTTTCCTAAACTCTCTTGTGTCATGTTTTTATTTAGTCTTGCTTCTTTTAACCTTTCTCCAATAATCATATATTTCCTCCGTATTCAAATTGCTAACAATATTATAGCATAATTTTTGCTTTTTGCAAAAATTAATTAAAAGTTTGTTTTTTAACTTAAAACCATTGCAATTAACTTATAATTAATATATAATATAAACTGGAGGTTAATTTATGAATAAACTAAAACATTATCGAAACAAAAACAAATACAGCTGTCAAAACATGGCTAATATGTTGCAAATTAGCAAATCTTTTTATTGGCAAATCGAAAATGGTAAAAGAAGGTTATCATATGAAGTAGCCTGTAAAATTGCGAATATATTTAATACCAAACCTGATTCATTATTTTATGATGATTATCAAAAAAACAAGGATTAATCCTTGCTTTTAGTTGATAAAAAAGTAACTTTTTCAGCTATCACTTCTAAAACATGTCGTTTAGTTTCATCTGGTAATTCATAGCTTCTAGCTTGCAACCTACCACGGACACCTAATAAATCGCCTTTTTTGCAATACTCAGCTGTAGATTCGGCTATTCCTTTCCATAAGACACAAGGGATAAAATCACAATCGTATTCACCATTAGAATTTTTAAATGATCTTTGTACAGCTAAAGTTAAATTAGTTACTTTGGCACCACTTTCGGTTTCTCTTACTTCTGGTTCTCTTACAATTCGTCCAACTAAAATTGATTGATTTAACATTTTTCTCCTCCTTTCAGAACTAAATATATCATTATCTTTTTTAAAGCTCAAATAGATATTTTTTTTAATTTTCAACTAATAAGTAGTCAATTAAATTATTTGTTTGTTACAAATGATATGTTAGTTAAAAAGAAAACTACTAAAAATTAAATTTAGTAGTTTTAATATAATTAATAATTCAATTAGAAATTACAATAATTTTTTCAAAATAATATTCAATTTTATAAAAAAACTGTTTTCAAAATTACTTTGTTAACAGTTTTAAAATAATAAACATTATTTACAATCCATATGATAAATTATTTCAGTTATTTCTCTAGATTCGTCAATTTTTAATTCAACATAAGAATCATCATTACAACCATCTAATTTACTTAAATCATATCCTGCATCTATTTGTTCATTAGCATTTTTTAGTTGGCTTATATATACTGTTGGATCGGTTAATGAAACTGTTCCTTTTTGATACTTTTCATAAAAATCCGTAGCATATTCTTTCATAACAGCTTCTTTTTTGGCCAGTTTACCACAACCAACTGAAAACAACAAACAAATAGCAACTGTCGTTATAATTATCTTTTTCATTTTATTCCTCCTACTATGATTATATCATTTATTATTTACATTTTCAACAAACTTATAACCTTTTTTTATTTATT
>CAZIFR010000051.1:0-6706 GCA_964539185.1 uncultured Muribaculaceae bacterium
ACCAGTTAATCTAGATCCAATTTGAGTTGCCAATCTTATTCGTTGTGATTCACCACCAGATAAAGTGCCCGCCGTTCTGGCCAAAGATAAATATGAGAGCCCAACATTAATTAAAAAGTTTAATCTTGATTTAATTTCTTTAATAATTAAATTAGCTATTTCTGTTTCTGTTTTATTTAGTTTTAAATTATCGATAAAATTAAATAATTCACTAATACTCATTAAAGTGACTTCATAAATGTTTTTTTTATTTATTTTAACTGATAGAATGGAATCATCTAATCTTGAACCATGACAAGCAGGACAACCTGTTTCCATCATAAAGTTTTCAATCCAATCTCTAATCCAACCACTCTTAGTTTCGATATATCTTCTTTCTAAATTAGTAATAATCCCTTCATAATATTCTTTGGTCTTCCTGCTATTACCATTTTTAGCAAGATAATGAAATTCCATTAAATCCTTTGAACCATATAAAATAATATGTAATTTTTCTTTATTAATATTTTTAATTGGAACTGTCATATCGATATTATAATATTTACAAACCGTTTCAATTTGAGTATATATTATACTATTAACATCACTAATGTTAATAGCAGTAATTCCACCTTGATTAATACTTAGTTCTCGGTTAGGAATAACTAAATCTTCATCAATTTTCATTTTAATTCCTAAACCATTACATTCTTTACAAGCTCCATAAGGGGCATTAAAAGAAAACATTCTAGGCTCTAACTCAGGAAGGGAAAAATCACAATCAGGACAAGCATATTTCTCACTCATAACAATCTTATCTAATCCGATAACATCGATTACCACCTTACCATTTGCTAATTTAGCAGCTAGTTCAATAGCTTCATACAAACGAGTACGAATATCTTCTTTGATAATTAACCGATCGATAATTATTTCGATATTATGTTTTTTATTTTTTTCTAGTTCGATTTCTTCATTTAAATCATAATCAGTTCCATCTATAATTGCTCTAATAAATCCTTCTTTTCGAACACTATTTAAAATATCTTTATGAGTCCCTTTTTCACCATAAATAATTGGACTTAAAACTCTTATTTTCGTGTTTATGTCCAAATTCAAAATTTGATTAGTCATTTCTTCAACACTTTGACTTGTGATTGGTTTATGATGATTAGGGCAATAGGGAATCCCAATTCGAGCATATAATAATCTTAAATAATCGTATATTTCGGTTACTGTTCCGACTGTACTTCTGGGGTTTTTACTAGTTGACTTTTGATCAATGGCAATACTTGGACTTAATCCTTCAATACTATCAACATCAGGTTTTTCACTTCCACCTAAAAATTGTCTCGCATAAGCAGACAAACTCTCAATATATCTTCTTTGACCCTCAGCATATATAGTATCAAAAGCTAAACTACTTTTTCCACTACCACTAACTCCTGTCATAACAATTAGCTTGTTTTTAGGCAACTCGATATCAATATTTTTTAAATTATTTTCTCTTGCACCTTTTATTATTATTTTATCCATTATTTCACCTTTTCCTCCGGTCACTATTTAATTGCCGAAATATATTTATATTTTACCAGACAAACATGTGTTTGTCAAACAAAATAACTATTTTATCTTTAATTATCTTACACCAAAAAATGAAATTAATCATAATTTCATTTTTATTAATAATTATATAACATCTTCTAACTTACAAGTTGCTTTAGCATTTAAAGATAAATTTCCTCTTATACCCTTTTGATAGGCATAAAACCCAGCTGCACCAATCATAGCAGCATTATCAGTGCAATATAAAATAGGCGGAATTGTTAATTTAATATCATTAAGTTTGCAAAGTTCTTCAAACTTATCTCTAATACCTTTATTAGCTGCGACACCACCTGCAATCACTAAATTTTTAACATTATAAGTTTTAAGCGCTCGCATCGTTTTTTTAGTTAAAATTTCAACGACTCTATTTTGAAATGAACAGGCTAAATCTTCAACTCTAATATCATTACCTCTTTGTTGCTCATTATGATATAAATTAATAACAGCGCTTTTAATTCCACTAAAACTAAAATTATAACTATTATCATCTAACGGAAGTGGTAATGAATATGTATATGCTCCAGTATGAGCTAGTTTATCAACTTTAGGGCCCCCTGGATAACCTAAAGATAAAATTCTAGCAACTTTATCATAACATTCCCCAACTGCATCATCTAAAGTACCACCAATTTTTTCAAACGAATAATCTTCTTTCATATATATCAAATCAGTATGACCACCACTAATTACTAAAGCTATTAAAGGAAAAGACAGTCTTTCAACCAAATTATTTGCATATATATGACCCGCAATATGATGAACGGGGATCAGAGGTTTATTATAAGTATAAGCAATCGTTTTAGCTGCAATAAGACCAACTAATAACGAACCAATTAATCCCGGGCCACAAGTTACAGCAACAGCACTGATTTCATCCATTGTTAAATTACTTTTTTTTAAAACTTCTTCGATTACAATCGTAATACTTTCAACATGACTGCGACTAGCTATTTCGGGAACGACCCCCCCATATTTAGTATGGATGTCAATTTGTGATAAAATAACCGTTCCTAAATCAACTTGCCCATCTTTAATAATACTAACACTTGTTTCGTCACATGATGATTCAATAGCTAATATATTCATGATTTCACCTCCATTAAATAAGCATCGGTTCCATTATAATAATTTTCTCTTATGCCAATAACTTTAAATCCTAATGATTCATAAAGTTTAATAGCATAAAAATTATTTTTATTTACTTCTAAAGTTATATTTTCAAATTCATTGTTTTCAATTATATATTTTACCAAAGAAAAAGCTATTTTTTTATTTCGATATTCTTCTTTAATAAAAATATAATTAATCTCTATCTTGTTATAGATTAAACTATAGTCCAAAAAACCTACAATAATTTCATCTAAACAATAACCAATCACTTTAGTAAATGGGGTTATGGTTATTTGATAATCACTTAAAGTATTTAAATATTCTATTTCCTCTAGTTCTTTAATCATTTAATTTTTCTTCAGCTTCCGTCTTTTTTAAATAATTGGGAATTAAATGATGGGGATTAATGGCTTCATCAAATTCATGCTTTTTAATGATCTTAATAACATCATAATCGACAGTTTCATCATTAATAATTGTATAACTTTCAGGAAACTTAATTGCACTATATAATTTATGTTCTTCTTTATTTAACAAATCTAAATTTTGATTATAAATACCAGTGTAAACATAACCTCTTCTAGCATCAATTATAGGAATGTTATATTCGGTATCTGTTTTAGTTGTTGCCATAAATTCTAATTCACTTAATTTAATTAGAGGAATATTTAACATACTTCCTATTACCTTCGCAATAGTTACTCCTACTCTAATACCAGTAAATGAACCAGGTCCATTAACGACAAATATTTTATTAATATCAGAAACCTTTAAATTAGTTTCATTAAAAGCATCAGCCATGATTGGCATTATTTTAGAAGATAAATTAGTATCATTTTTTTCCTTAAATAAATAAATCATTTCCATATTTTTAACTATAGAAATGATTAAATAACTACCACATGTATCTATAAATAAGTAATTCACAAAACCGCCTCGCATAAATCTTCATATTGTTTACCGTGAGGAATTAATTGTAAAATTCTTTTATTTTCATCAATGATTTTGAATTTTATATCTAATCTTTCTTCTGGCAAAATATCTTTTATCGTTTCAGCCCATTCGATAACAACAATCCCACCTTTACTAAAATACTCTTCAATTCCAATCCCATCAGTTTTACCATCTAATCTATATACATCCATATGATATAAAGGCAGCTCTCCTTCATATTCTTTTATAATTGAAAAAGTTGGTGAAGTTATAGTATCTTTAATACCTAACGCATCAGCAATTCCTTTTGTAAAAATCGTTTTGCCACTACCTAAATCTCCGGTTAAGCAAATAATCATATTAGGAAATTTTTCTGATTCAAAATTTTGAGCCAATTCAATTGTCTCCATTTCGTCTTTTACTGTAATTTTATATTCCATGTTATCTCTCCTATTTAATTTTATTATCTACATTATTATTATAACAAATAAAAAAGGAATATTACAATCCTTTTTAATAAATTATTCAAATAATATGTTAAAAGGCTATAAAATAAACTAACTTATTCAAATATTCCCATATAATATTTTTTCTTACCCTTGCGAATAACTAAAATTTTATTGGAAATAGCCAGTTCTTTATTAACCAATAAGCTTTCATCAGTTACTTTATTGTCATTAATAACTATGGCACCACTGTTTAAAAATTCTCGAGCTTCCCTTTTACTACTACAAATATTATTATCAACTAATAAATCAACAATATTTGATTCTTTAGCATTAAAACTAGGTACTTCTTTAAATCCAATTAAAATTTCTTCTTCTGATAACTTATTGATATTTCCACTAAATAAAGATTCACTTATTTTAAAGGCTTTTTTATACTCTTCTTTTCCATGTAAAAAAGTAATAACTTCTCTTGCTAAAGCCTTATGAGCTTCCCTTGCCTCAGGAGCTAAGTGATGATTTTCTTCTAATTTTTCAATTTCTGTTTTAGATAAAAAAGTTAGTTTTTTCAAATAGTCGATTACCTTTGTATCCTCTGAATTAAGGAAAAATTGATACATTTCATACGAAGAAGTTTGATTAATATCCAACCAAATAGCATTACCTTCACTTTTACCAAATTTAGTACCATCTGCTTTTGTAATTAATGGCATCGTTAGTCCATAAACTTCTTTTTGGATTTTCTTTCTTATTAACTCAACTCCAGAAGTAATATTCCCCCATTGATCAGATCCACCAATTTGTAAGACACAATTTTTATTTTCATATAACCATAAAAAATCTAAGGCTTGCATTATCATATAAGAAAATTCTGTATAAGTTATCCCAATATCTAATCTACTTTTAACAGTTTCTTTATTTAACATATAATTTAAATTAAAATATTTACCATAATCTCTTAAATAATCGATAAAGTTAATCTCTTTCGACCAGTCATAATTATTAACCACTTCAAATCCAAATACTTCTTCAACTTGTTTTCTTAGTTTCTTATAATTAAATTCTAATTCTTCTTTACTTATCATAGGTCTTTCCGATGTTAATTTTGGATCTCCAATTAAACCAGTTGCCCCACCAACTAACAAAATAGGATTATGTCCTCCTTGTTTTAACCTTGTTGCCATGGAAAAAGTTGAATAATGACCAATATGTAAACTGTCTCCTGTTGGATCAGTTCCAATATAAAAAGTTAAACCACCCTCATTAATTTTTTCTTCTAAATTAGGATCAGTTATATTTTCAATTAAACCTCTCCAAACTAATTCATCATATAGTTTCATTTTCCACTCCCATCAGTACTACCTAGGCCACCTTCTCTAGTTTTATATGCATCATCATCAATTGTTAATAAATACTTGGTGAAAATGCCTTGAGCATATACCATATTTTCATCAACTATATAATCTTCTTTGCCTTCATTTTGTAATGCAATCCAAATATGACCTTCATTCGATGGATTATTGTAATAATCGCTATCGATAACACCAACTTGATTACATAACCGAACATTATACTTAAATCCCATGCTACTTCTAACAACAATTAATAACATTTCATCATCCATACAATTAACCTTGTAGCCAGTTGGAATTTTTTTAATTTCCCCCGGTTTAATCGTAAAAGGAGTAATGGCATAAAAGTCATAAGCCGCACTTTTTTTAGTAGCTCTTTTAGGTAAACCATAATTATTATATAACTTAATATCATCTGTTATATCTTTCTTAAATTGGTCAAAACTAATTTTTTCAAAATAACGCATAAATGTCCCTCCTAATAATTAGACGCTAATCTTTCTTCATTTATTTTAATTTTTCTATAACAAGCAGCTATAATGTCATCTTCCGATAAATTAAATTTTTTACTAATATAGATTAAAGATGTAAAAATATCTTTAACTAAATGTTCATCAATATTTTTAATTAAATTAGTACATAAACTGATAACATCATTTAATGCTGTTAATAAATCATTAGATATTTTAATATCACTAAAACTAATATTTTCAATCCTTAAATATCCAAAAAAGTATAAAGTCATTAACATGCAATCGGCAAACTCTTCTAATACTTTTTCTTTATCAGTTTTTTTATTTGTCCAATATTTAAAACATTTTGTTTCATTAGCAAATTCACATATTTCAACGATTAATTCAATACAATTTTTTTTAAACAAAAACGGTTCTCTCTCTAAATATTTATTATCAAAAATTACATCTAACTTTTTATTTTGTTCATATAGTTTATTCCATTTTAACATAAATCCTCCTAAATAAAAAGAGCCCTTAATTATAAGGACGAACTAATTCGTGGTACCACCTTATTTCATAGAACCCTATCTTTAATTCTTAACGCGAATAACGTTTTAACTCCCAATATGTATTTTATTATTTGCTTTTGATTAGTTTCCATCAACCACTAATTTTCTATATTTCATAATCAAATAACTATTGTATTGTTCACAGTTAATTCCTATTTATAGTTTAACATATTAATAATTAACAGTCAATCTATTTATTTTTTCTTATAGCTTCCTCTAAAATTGCTTTAAAATCATCTTTATTGTCTTTAGAT
>CAZIFR010000052.1:0-6685 GCA_964539185.1 uncultured Muribaculaceae bacterium
TTCGGTTGTTAAAGAATTAGTAGAAAATAGTATTGATGCTGGTAGTGATGATATTAAAATTGAATTATTAGAATCAGGTGTTAAATTAATTAAAGTAACTGATAATGGTAGTGGAATGGAAAAAGAAGATGCTATTTTAGCATTTAATCGTCATGCAACAAGTAAAATTGATAATGAGGATGATTTATATCACATTAATACTTTAGGATTTAGAGGTGAAGCTTTAGCTAGTATTGCTAGTGTTAGTAATGTTTTATTAAAAACGAGTACTGGTAATATTGGAACCATTGTTAATATTAAAGGTGGTAAAGTTTTAAGTGTTGAAAATGGGGATAGTAGAAAAGGAACTATTATTGAAGTTAAAGAATTATTTTATAATACACCTGCTAGATTAAAACATATGAAAAGTTTATATACAGAGCTTTCTAGTATTACTGAATATATTAACAAATTATCTTTATCTAGACCAGATATTAGGTTTACATTAATAAATAATAATAATTTATTATTGAAAACAGATGGATCTAATTTACTTAAAACGATTAGTAGTATTTATGGAATGGATATTACTAAAAAGATGTTAGATATTAATGGTGAAGATGATGATTATGTCATTAATGGTTATATTAGTTTGCCTGAGGTCCATAGATCAAATAGGAATCATATTATAACCATTGTTAATGGACGAGTTGTTCGCAATATGGATTTAAATAGAATTATTAATGATTCATATCATTCTTATAAACCTGATAATCGATATCCCATTGTTATTATTAATATTGATGTTGATTCTAGTTTAATTGATGTTAATATTCATCCTACAAAGCAAGATATAAAGTTTAGTAAATTAGAAGAATTATTGAATTTAATAAATATAATAATTAAAGAAAATTTAAAAAAACAAGTTTTAATATCTAGTTCTATTATCGAAGAAAGAATACCTTTAACTGACGTTATAAAACAAGATGAAGTTTTAGAAAAACCTTTAATTGATGTTATGGAACAAGAAATAGTTTTAGAAAAACCTAGATATGAAGAACAAGTTTTAGATTTTGACCTTATTGAAGAAGAACAACCTATTTATAATGAAAGAGAAAGATTGCCATTATTATATCCAGTTGGACTTGTTCATGGGACATACATTATTTGTCAAAACGAAGAGGGGATGTATATCCTTGATCAACATGCTGCTAAGGAAAGGATTAACTATGAGTTATTTAAAAATAAATTAAATAATCCTTCCAAAGAACATACTTTATTATTATTACCAATTACGATTGAACTTACAAATAGTGAGTATATAATTATAAAAGAGAATTTTAATTTTTTAAACAATATGGGATTAATAGTTGAAGAGTTTGGCATTAATTCAATTATCGTTAAAGCTCATCCAGTATGGTTAACGACGGGATTTGAAGATTTACAAATAAGAAAGATAATTGAAATAGTTATTAATAAAGAAAAGGATTTTAGCTTAGATAAGTTTAATGATCAATTAGCCGCTACTTTAGCTTGTAAGGCTAGTATTAAAGCTAATACTAATATTAGTTTAAGTGAAATGGAAGGATTAATTAATGATTTAAGAAAGTGTGACAATCCTTTTAATTGTCCACATGGAAGACCAACAATAATTCAGTATTCTAAGTATGATTTAGAAAGATTATTTAAAAGAAGTGGTTTTGATCAAATAAAATAAAATCTCAAAAATTATTTATAAAACTTAATTGGAAACAAATTATTACCTTAGTCAATACTAATAGAGAAATTATCTATATTGTAATTGCTAATAATTTAATGGTAGCAAGACTTAAAGAAGTAAAACAAGGTTTAACATTTAATTATGCAACAATAAAAGTTGAATAAAAATTTGTAAAAACATTGACATATAAGATTATATACTGTAAAATTATAAATGAGATGTGTCTAGGAAACTTTTGAAGCCCTAGACCTTTTTAATAAAAAAGTATATGAGTGTATAAATAAAACTGTCAATAAACCATAGGGATATTGACAGTTTTTATTCTCAATATTTTTAATTTTTAAACCCTCTTTAAATAACGGAAAGAGAAATCAGTATTAAGGGTTTTCGATTGTTTGATTAATGGATTCAAGGGGTATTTTAGTGATTTTACTAATGGTTTTTTTATCGATATTTTCTAATATCATTTGATTAGTTATTTCATATAGAGCCTCTTCTTTACCAATTTCAAATCCTTGTTCATAATAATACATTAATTTATCAGTACTATTATTAGTTAAGTCTTTGATAGTATTTTTAATGCTTTTTTTCATAAATTCCTCCTTCCAGTTGCATTATATATGGTGTTTAGAATAATTACAAATGAAAAAACATATATTTTAGAGGAAATATAATAACAAAAATAATGAAATGGATGATCCAATTTTAATAATTAAAGACATAAATAATTTAGTTTTTCAAATTTCTACTATTTTAAACTTTTTTACCTTGCCAGATATCGTTAAGAGCCATATACTTATCAATATCATTTAAAACATTAACTTTTTTAACTACCCAAGCGGGTAGAACTAAATCTTCTACTTTAGGATCGCCAGTTAACCGGTGAATAACGATTTCTGGTCTTAAATATTGTAGTTGTTCACAAACAATATCAATAAATTCATCTTTGGTTAAAAGATGAAAGAATGTTTGTTTATATAATGTATCTAGTTTTGTATTTTTTAAAATATAGAGCATGTGAATTTTAATACCTTGAATATCTAGATTGTTTAAATATTTAACCGTTTCTAGCATCATTTCCTTTGTTTCATAAGGTAATCCGTTGATAATATGAACAACGACATTGATATTTTCTTTTCTTAATTTTAAAACTATTTCTTTAAAACAATTTAAATCATGACCACGATTAATTAATTTAGATGTTTGATCATGAATTGTTTGCAGTCCTAGTTCAATCGTTAAAAACGTTTTTTTATTCAACTTTGATAAATAATTTAAACATTCTTCATTAATAGAATCTGGTCTAGTAGCAATGGTTAGTCCAATGACGTTATCTAGTTTTAAAATAGGTTCAAATTTTTCTTTTAAAATATTGACTGGTGCAAACGTATTTGTTCTGGCTTGGAAATAGCCAATATATAATCCTTGCCATTTTTTCATCATTAAAACACCTTTATTAAATTGGGTTATTAAATCATCATTGATATTTCCTGCATATTCACCACTACCATTACTTGAGCAGTAAATGCATCCACCATTATGTAGATGAGGACAGCTAAAACCAGCATTTAAACTTATTTTAAATACTTTAGAATGAAACATATTTTTATAAAAATAGTCCAAAGTATGATATCGTTTATTATTATAAGTATATTTAAACATATATTCACCATCAAAATTATATCATAAATGCTTAAAAATTGTAAAAAAATGCTAAAAAAGACTTAACAAAATTTAAATATATGTTATAATTAGTAAGGAGGTTAAAAAATGAAAAAATTTGATTTGTTAAAAATCTTAGGCATTAGTTTTGGGATTGCTTTAATACTAAGTTGGATTATTCCAGCCGGATTATATTCAGGCGGTGTTTATGCCCCATATAATGCCACAGCACCAATTGGGTTATATGATATCTTAAGATTACCAACCATTACGATTGCGACATTCATTCAATATGGGCTGGTATTTCTAGCTATTGGTGGATTCTATGGTGTTCTTAATAAAATAGGTATCTTAGCTACAGTTGTTGCAAATATTACTAAAAAAGTTGCTAAAAAACAAACTTTATTTTTAGTAATAACAGCCGTTGGTTTTGCGTTACTGTCATCATTAACAGCATTACCAACATTATTATTTGTTTTTGTACCATTATTTGTTGCAGTTTTACTTTCATTAGGATTTAATAAACTAACAACATTTGCGGCAACCGTAGGAGCTCTTTTAGTCGGCCAAATAGGTTCAGTATTCGGATTTAATTTGTGGGGATATTTAGTTGTATTCTTAGAAATGAAAATGACAACATTAATTTGGGCGAGGGTAATTTTATTTGTAATTACAACAGGATTATTTACATTTGTTTTAATTAAAAATAATAAACCTAAAAAGAAAACGAAAGAAGAAAAAAATGATACTAAAGTATTAGATATTCCTTTATATGAAAATAAGACAACAAAAAAGAACTTAATACCATTTATTGTTATTTATGTTTTAATGTTTATTGTTTTAATTCTTGGAATGTACAATTGGTATTATGCTCTTGATTCAACTGTGTTTAGTAATTTGCATGAAACAATTATGTCATTTAAAGTTTCCGATTACTCTATATTTACTAATTTATTAGGAAGTGTATCAGAACTTGGATTCTGGGGTAATTATGACTTAGTTATTATATTAATCTTAGCTTCGTTATTACTAGGCTGGATTTATAATGTTAAATTTAATGACACATTAGAAGGTTTTAAATCAGGAATGAAGAAAATGTTAGTTCCTGCATTTTATGCAATGCTAGCTTCTGTTCTTTTCACAGTAATATTAAATATGCAAAATGGTAATTTTGTTGTTACTATCTTTGATAAAATAATCAATATCACTGAAGGATTTAATGTATTTACAGCAAGTTTGAGTAGTGTTATTGCATCGATATTCTATAATGACTTTTATTCATTAGTAAATAGCTTTTATGGTGTATATGCATTATATGATGTTGATTTAATTCCAATTGTATCGTTAATTGTTCAATCAATTTATGGTTTAGTTATGGTAATTGCGCCAATGAGTATATTCTTATTAGCTGGACTTAAATATATGGAAATTCCATATAAGGATTGGATTAAATATATTTGGAAATTTGTGTTAATAATGTTAGTTGTAATAATTAGTTTTTCATTTATACTTACATTAATTTAAATTTTAAAATAAACATAGATAAGAAATTGTCTATGTTTTTTTATAAAAAAAAACAGTATTTTTCATACTATTTATCTTCTTTTTTTAAAGTTCTTAATTCTCTAGCACTCATCTTAACTTTTTCACCATTATCTAAAGTTACTTTTTGGAAATTTGGTTTTTGAGCATGTTTTGTAGCTCGACATGAGTGTGATCTTAAATTCCCTGATAAAGGTTTTTTACTTGATACTTTCTTAGCCATAAAATCCTCCTTGTTTTCCTGCTAATTAATTTTACTATAATATTCATAATAAGTCAAATAAATGTTTAAAAAAAATCAAAAATATAGTAAAATAAGTATAGGAGTTGATAATATGGCAACACCATTATATATCAAGACTCACAATTCATTATTAAATAGTTTAATTAAAATTGATGATTTAATTAGTTTTGCTGTTAAAAATAATATTAATGCACTATCAATAACTGATGACAATATGTTTGGTGCAATTGAGTTTTATAATGCATGTATTAAAAATAATATAAAACCAATCATCGGTTTAGAAGTTTCTAATATAATATTATATGCCATTAATTATGAAGGGTATAAAAACTTAATTAAATTAGCAACGATTAAATCAAAAGAAGAAATAACTAATGAAATATTAAAAAAATACGCTGATAATTTAATTTGTATTGTTTTATATAGCGGTTTAGATCAATATGAAGGGTTAAGCAGTAGTTTTAAGGATGTTTTTAAAGGATATCGTAATTTAGAAGAACGAAATAATTTAAGTGGGACTAATTTAGTATATTGTAATCCTATTTTATGTTTAGAAAAAACCGATTTAGAATATTTAAAATATTTATATTTAATTAAAGGGGAACAATTTAGTCCAAACGATAATGATATATTTAATAATAAAATTTATCAACTTGACGATCAAAATAACGAGAAGATTACTAATTTATGTAATATTGAAATTCCTATGCATCAAAATTTAATTCCTCCTTTTCCTTGTCCAAATGGAATGGACAGTTATAGTTATTTAAAAGAATTAGTAAAAGAAGGATTAAAAAGAATTTTTCAAGATAAAGCTCCAGTTACTTATATTAACCGAGTTAAATACGAATTAGAGGTTATAAATAAAATGGGTTTTTGTGATTATTTTTTAATCGTTTATGACTATGTTAAATATGCCAAAGATAACGATATCTTAGTAGGACCTGGAAGAGGCTCAGCAGCTGGATCTTTAATTGCTTATTTATTAAATATTACAACGATTGATCCGATTAAATACAATTTATTATTTGAGAGATTTTTAAATCCTGAGCGCATTACAATGCCCGATATTGATATCGATTTTGAGTATACCAAACGAGATGATGTGTTAAATTATTGTATTGAAAAATATGGCATTAAAAAGGTTGCTCCGATTATTACTTTTGGAACTTTGGGATCTAAACAAGTTATTCGTGATGTTGGAAGAGTTTTAGATGTTGATTTAAAAATAGTTGATCAACTGGCCAAATTAATAAGTCCAAATAAATCATTAAGAGAAAATTATAAAGATAATCGCGTTAAAAAGTATTTAGATACTTTTAACGAGTTACAAAAATTATATAAAATTGCTTTAAAGTTGGAAGGATTAAAAAGACATACTTCCATTCATGCTGCTGGCATAGTTATTTGTAAATACGATATTGATGAAGTTATTCCTTTGGAATATCATGATAATTACTATCTAACTGGTTATTCGATGGAGTATTTAGAAGATATTGGTTTACTTAAAATGGATTTATTAGCTTTAAAAAATTTAA
>CAZIFR010000053.1:0-6598 GCA_964539185.1 uncultured Muribaculaceae bacterium
ATGGGGATCGAACCCACGTTATCAGCTTGGAAGGCTGAAGTTCTACCATTGAACTACACTCGCATAAGTAGGTAATTAAAATTATACTACATTTTATTATTATTAGTCAATGTTTTTTACACTTTTTATGAAAAAAATAAGCTTATGTATTAAATAATAATTAATTTTTAAACTTAAGGTTATGTAAAGAAAATGAATTTAATATTAACTTAGTATATATTTAATTTGATAAGAATATAAATAATTGATATAATGGATTCAATTATAAAATTAGAAAAAGAAAAGGAGAATTTATGGAAATACTTAAAGTAGAAAATTTAACTAAAAAATATGGAAAAGGGGATACCGAAGTTATCGCCTTAAACAATGTTAGTTTTACTGTTGAAAAAGGAGAATTTATTGCTATTGTAGGTTCATCTGGTAGTGGTAAATCGACATTATTACACATTTTAGGTGGGGTAGATAAACCAACTAGCGGTAAAGTATATGTTAATGGTAAAGATGTTTATAAATTAAACGAAACGAAACTAGCCATTTTTAGAAGACAAGAAGTAGGATTAATATATCAATTTTATAATTTGATTCCCATTTTAAATGTAACGGAAAATATGACATTACCAGTCTTATTAGATAATAAAAAGCCAGATACAAAATATTTAGATGAATTAATAAATATTTTAGGTTTAAGTGATAGAGTAAAACATTTACCAAATGAATTATCAGGAGGTCAACAACAAAGGGTTTCAATTGGCCGAGCGTTAATGAATCGACCAGCTTTACTATTAGCTGATGAGCCAACTGGTAATTTAGATAGTAAAGCTAGTAATGAAATTATTGAATTATTAAAATTATCTAATGAGAAGTATCAACAAACAGTTATTATGATTACCCACAATCATAATTTAGCATTAAATGCAAGTCGAATTATTACTTTAGAAGATGGGAAAATTATTTCTGATGAAAACATTAAATAAGTTAACGCTTAAACATTTAACAAGTAATAAAAAAAGAACGATTGTAACCATAATTGGGATTATTTTATCGACAGCTTTAATGGTGGGAGTCGGATTACTTTGTTCAACAATGATTGATAATTCGATATCTGAAGTAAAGAAAAATAATGGTTCACATCATGCTACTATTGAGATGCTAAAAGATAAATTAAATGTTTTAAATGATTATAAAATTGAAGAGTATAAATATTCCTCTGTTTTAGGATATTCAGTTTTAGAAAATAGTGAAAATGAGTATAAACCATATTTAGAAATATTATCTATTAATTCAAATTATTTAAAAGATTTAAAATTAATTCAAGGAAGATTACCTGAGAATAATGAAGAAGTAGTTATTTCAAGTCATATAAAATCAAATGCTAAGGTTGAACTTTATGTTGATGATTATATTACTTTAAATATTGGGCAGCGATTTGATCCGACAACTAATTTATTACTTGATGAACAATCTTTTGTTGTAGGTGAAAAATTAATTAATACCTTTTTAAAACAATATAAAATAGTAGGTATTGTTGATAGAAGTAATTTAGAAGATTATAGTAATCCAGGATATAATATTTTTACCACTAATGATGATCAAGAAACATTAAAAGTTTATTTAACTTATAAAAAAGTAAAAGATACTTACAAAAATAGTAATGCCATTGCTAGTGATTTAGGTTATGAACCACGATTAGAATCGTTTTACCAAGAAGTAAAATATAATGATACTTTATTATACTTGCATGGAGTAACTGTATACGATAATTTATTTAATACGATTGGCTCTTTCTTAGCAATTATATTATCGCTAATATCAATTGCTTGTATTATTGTAATATACAATTCATTTGCGATTTCAGTTATGGAAAGAAAAAAACAATTCGGACTATTTTCAAGTATTGGAGCTACTAAAAAGCAACTTAAATATACGGTTTTCTTTGAGGCTTTTGTTGTAGGCTTTATCGGAATATTTTTAGGAATTATATCTAGTCTGGCTGGGATTGGCATTGTTATTACAATTGTTAATCATTTATTACCAGATATGTTTGGCGAACCATTAAGATTAATTGTATACCCATTATTTATAATTATTCCAGTTATATTTATGATTGTTACGATTGTTATATCAGCTTATTTACCGTCCAAAATGGCTAGTCGTATTAGTCCGATTGAAGCAATAAGGCAAAACGATGATATAAAAATAAAAGGCAAAAAAGTAAAATCACCTAAAATAATTCAAAGGTTATTTAAAACTGAAGGCGATATTGCTTATAAAAATATGAAAAGAAATAAAAAGAAATACCGAATAACTATTATTTCGTTATTTATAAGTATTGTATTATTTATCTCATTTACTAGTATTGTTAATTATGGTTTAGAAACAACTTATGATTATGTTCAGATGCCAGCTTATGATTTTAATATTAATTTTTCTATTAATTCAGATGAAGATTTAACGGAAATTGAAAATACAATTAAAGGGTATGAACATAAAAAATACTTTTCATATCAAAGAATAGATTTACATTCTCAAGGAAATTTAGAACGATATTTTTCAGAGGAGTTTAAAAACAATCAGGAACGTCAATCATATGATTATTTTGACATTGTTATTAATTTGCTAGATTCTAAATCATACGAAGAATATAAGAGGCAAATTGGTTTAAAAGAAGATAAAGTTATTTTGGTTAATTATTATGAAACGATCTTATATGATCAAAATTCTCGAAAACAAGTTAAAATTAATCCTTTTAATGATGTAACTTCTTTAAATTTTAAGATTCATTCATATAAAGAGGATAACTTTAATAAAGATTTAATTTTTGAAAATGTTTATACAACCAATTTAATTCCAGATGGGATTATAGCTTTAGATCCTTCTTATTGTATTAATTTAATTGTTTCAAAAGATTTATTTGATAGTCTTGCTTTAGAGTATGCTGATTATAAATATATAAATATTGGCCTGACAGCTAATGATTATACGGACTTAACTAAGTATTTAGATCAGTTGGATGATAGTGGTGATTATTCAATGTATTATTTCAATGTTAAAGAACAAATGAAAATGGTTAGTAACATAATCTTGGTTATAAAAATATTATTGTATGGTTTTATTAGTTTAGTTACTTTAATTGGTGTTACTAGTGTTTTAAATACTATTAACACTTCCATATCTTTAAGAAAAAAAGAATTTGCTATGCTACGCAGTGTTGGGTTAACGCCAGCTGGTTTTAATAAAATGCTATTTTTTGAAAGTTTATTCTTCGGTTTAAAATCTTTGTTATATGCTTTACCTGTTTCCCTTTTAATAACTTATTTGCTCCATCGATCGGCAACAGGAATTGTTTCATATCAATCGATGATAATTCCTTGGGATAGTATTATTATTTCAATAGTCGGAGTATTTGTTGTTATTATGATTAGTATGTGGTATTCAACAACTAAAATAAAACATGAAAATATATTAGAGGCTATTAGAGAAGAAAACATTTAAAATGACAATGAAATCACAATTTGTGATTTTTTTGTTGTATAAAATATTTGCTAAGTTATCACTATATTCATAGACTATAATATAGGAGGAATTTATGTTTAATAATTTTACCGAAGAAGCTAGAAAAGTTTTAATTAATGCTAAGTTAGAAATGAAAAAACTAAAGCATCCTTATGTTGGTAGTGAACATTTACTTTTGGCCATTTTAAAATATGACGAGGAAATTGCTAACAAATTTAAAAAGTATAAGCTAACATACGATGTTTTTAAAAATAAAATTATTGAGACAATTGGTATTGGCGATAAAGAAAGTGAATGGTTCTTATATACGCCTTTATTAAAAAGAGTTCTCGAAAACTCTATTTTAGATAGTAAAGAAAATAATTCTGATGTCACAACTAACTATTTAGTTTCTAGTTTATTAGAAGAGGGTGAAGGGGTTGCTATTCGTATTTTATTGAATTTAGATATTGATATTGAAACATTATATGAAGAATTTAATTATAAGATTATAAATGTTAAAAGAAAAGGTAAGAAACTTCTTTTAGAAGAAATGGGAATTGATTTAACAAAAAAAGCTTTAAATAACGAATTAGATCCAGTGTTTGGAAGAGAGGAAGAAATAAAACGGGTAGTTGAAATAATTTGCAGGAGAACTAAAAACAATCCTTTACTAGTTGGTGAGGCTGGTGTTGGAAAAACAGCTATTGTCGAAGAATTAAGTCGGATGATAGTGAAAAGCGAGGTTCCAACAGCTTTAAAAAATAAACGGATTATTAGTTTAGATATGGCGACAATGGTTGCTGGAACAAAATATCGAGGTGAATTTGAAGAAAGAGTTAGGAAAATATTAAAAGAAGTCGAAGAAAATGATGATATTGTTTTATTCATTGATGAAATTCACACTTTAGTCGGTGCTGGAGGAGCAGAGGGAGCAATTGATGCTTCTAATATATTTAAACCAGCCTTAGCTAGAAATAAATTAAGATGTATTGGCGCCACCACGACAAGTGAATATAAAAAATATATTGAAGATGATAAAGCTTTAGATCGAAGATTTCAACAAGTTTATATCGATATTCCAGATCGAGAAATGGTTAGAGAAATATTAATTAATTTAAAATCAATATATGAAAAATATCATTCGGTAAAGATTGATAATTACATCATTGATAGTATTATTGACTTGTCAGAAAAATATATTTTTGACCGTAATCAACCTGATAAAGCAATTGATATTTTAGATGAGGTTTGTGCTAAAGTTAGTTTAAAGGAAAGTAAAGAATTAAAAGAATATAATAAAATGGTCAAAGAACTAAATAATATTATTAAACAAAAGGATGAAGCCGTTTGTAATAATGACTTTAAAACAGCAACCATCATTAAAAATAAAGAATTTGAACTAATGGATAAAATAAATAATTTAGAACTATTACTAATGGATAAAAAAGTCAACAAAGTGGAAATGCAGGATTTAGCCAATACAATTCATTCTAAAACTAAAATACCTGTTTACGAAATATTAAATGATGAAACTAGTTTAAAACTGATGGAAGACAAATTAAAAGATACGATTATCGGTCAAGATAAAGCTTTAGAAGAGTTAATCAAAATAACGAAAAAAATTAAATTAGGATATAAAGATGATAACAAACCTTATTCTTTACTATTTTGTGGTTCAACAGGAGTTGGTAAAACTTATCTGGCCAAAACATTTGGTGATATTCTAACTCCAGATAGTGTTATTAAAGTAGATATGAGTGAATTTTCGGAAGCCCATAGCATTTCTAAATTTATTGGATCACCACCAGGCTATATTGGTTATGCTGATAATAGAAATATTTTTGAAGAAATAAAAGACAGACCAAATTCAGTTTTAATTATCGATGAAATTGAAAAAGCTCATAGTAATGTTATTAATCTTTTATTTCAAATTTTAGAAGATGGTAAAGTAAAAGATTCTAAAGGCGTAGTAGTTAGATTTGATAATGTTGTCATTATTATGACATCTAATATTGGCTTTGATGAAATTAAAGTGGGATTTAATAAAAATAATAATAATTTATCAAAATTAAAGGATTTTTTTTCTGTATCATTTATCAATCGAATTGACAATATTTTATATTTTAATTCGATTGATGAGGAAAGTATATTAAAAATTATTTCTTTGAAATTAAATAAATTTATCAATAAATATAGTTCCAAGATTAAAGTAAAATATCATCTTAATATTATTAAAGAAATAGTTGAAATGGCTAATTATGAAGAGTTTGGTGCTAGAAAAATAGATAAGATAATTAAGGATAAAATCGAAGATAAGGTAATTGATGCTTTAATTGCTAATAAAAAGAATATAACGATAAAAACGATAAAAGAAGTAGTTAATTTATAACTTTTAAAAACTTTTAAATATTTAAAAGTTTTTTTTGTCAAAATATGGTATAATTTAATTGTTAAATAAAGGAGAATATATGAAAAAAAAGAAGCGATTAGGATTTACTTTAATTGAAATAATTGGAGTAGTTATTGTTTTAGGGATTATAGCCTTAGTAGCTTTCCCCACTTTACTTAATTTGGTAAAAGAAACAAATGAAAAAATATATGATGCTAATAAGGCTTTAGTTTTTACAGCAGCCAGTCAATATGTCGAGGAAAATAATGATGATTTTAAAAAGATTGAAGGAAGTGTTTATTGTGTTACTTTAAAGGATTTAATAACAGATGGGGTATTATCTAATTCAGTTATTAAAAAGCCGTTAACTAAAGAATCAAAAGTAAGAGTTGAATTAGTTGATGAAAAATATCAATACTTTTTAGATGAAGAATGCGACACCTTAATAAACGAGGACATTGCTCCAACTGTTGAAATTAAAGTGGTAGGAGAACCATTTAATAGTAATGGTTGGGCGAATAATGATTTTTATGTCAATATTGAAGTATTAGATTTAGAAAGTGGGGGACACAGTTATAAATGGTGTGGTGGAATTAATGATTGTGAACCGATATCTTTAGTAGAAATAAGTAGTGGAAAAGTATTAATGTCAACAGCTTCTGAAGATATGGTAGTATGTGCAATTGGATATGATAAAGCAGGGAATGAATCTAA
>CAZIFR010000054.1:0-6324 GCA_964539185.1 uncultured Muribaculaceae bacterium
GAAAAGTTACTACCGATGAAGTGTATAATAAAGATCCAATGTATTCCTTTGAGCTAACACCAGCAATGATAAAAGCAATTAGAGAATATAACAAAGAAAATAGTTATGCATCATATGCTGGTTCATTAAATGGTGAATCATATGATTTCGTTTGTAAAGAAGGAACAGGAAAGAATTGTATTAGTGAATATGTGAGTTATTTAATAGAACAAAGTGAAGCTACAGGTACATGTGTATCAAATACTACTAGAAACAGTTCTGATGTAACAAGCTTTGAAAAGTGTAGATATTAATAAATTGTTTAATTAGATTATAGTAATTCATTAATAAAAATTATTTATTTTAAGAAAATAGGTATTTGACACCTGTTTTCTTTTTCGTTAAGATAGGTTTATGGAGGTGAATTATGACAATAATAAAGGAAATTCCTGTTTTAGAAAGACCTAGAGAAAGATTAGTTAATTATGGTGTAGATAATTTATCTAATGAAGAGTTGTTATCTATTATATTAAAAACTGGTATTAAAAATATATCAGTTAAAGAACTATCAATTAATGTTTTAAAAGAAATAGATTGTTTTTTAGATTTAAAAAATATAACTTATGAAAAATTAATAACGATTAATGGGATTGGTGTTGCTAAAGCTTGTGAATTATTAGCATCAATTGAATTAGGTAAAAGGTTAAATTATAAATACGATAGTGTTAAAAAAATTAATATTAAATGCGCTAATAGTATTTTTGATTATTATAAAATGATTTTAAATGATAAGAAACAAGAATATTTTTATTGTTTGTATTTAGATGTAAAAAACAATGTTATTAAAGATAAACTTTTATTTATAGGAACAATTAATCAAAGTTTAGTACATCCTCGAGAGATATTTAAAGAAGCTTATTTAGTTAGTGCATCAAGTATTATATGTGTTCATAATCATCCATCGGGAAGCATTAAACCAAGTAAAAATGATATTGAAATAACTAAGCAATTATGTGAAGCGGCACAACTTTTAGGAATTAACTTTTTAGATCATATTATTATTGGTGGATATGATTATTATAGTTTTATGGAAAATGGTATTATGTTAAGAAAATAATATATTTAAAATTATATCTGGATAGATTAATCGTGATTATTATTTCTTTTTTTATTTTGACATCCATGTTATAATTAAAATATGGGGTGACTGAAGTGAAAAAAGTTCGTTTAGGTCTTGTTTTAGCTTTTGTTGGAGTACTTATAATAGTATATATATTTATATCTTCTTTAAATATTATATTAGGCATTGATTATGGAATAAATATTTTTCAAAAACTTACTAATTTATCTATTTGGGCAATCTTATTTCTAACGATAACATTAACCTTTTTAAATATTTTTAATGATTATCGTTTGAAAAAAAGAGGTTTTAATCCTTTTAAACACCACGATAAAGTATCAGAAGCTGATATTTTTGTGAGTGAAGTTTTAAAGCTACCAACCTATAAAAAAGTTATTAAAAGTAATAATGGTTTTATATTAATTGATGAAGCTGGTCTGTTTGAAGTTCGGTTTGTTTATGGCAAAGGTATATTAAAAGGGAATATCAATGATGAGGCTTGGTATATCAATACTAAACAAATAATTAATCCTTTTAAATTAAAAAGGGATGATATAACGAGATATTTAGTTTTAACAGGAGGAATTGTATATTCTGTTTTTGGTGTAAAATTAGTTAGTAAAAGTTCTTTAATTTTTGCATTAGATAAACACTTAAATAAAAGAGTATTAAATCAAGAACAAATTGATAAGGAGTATGAATTATATGGCGATAACCAAAACTAAATTTATCAATTATATTAGATGTCCGAGATATGTTGCATTAGATGATATTAAGTTAAACAAATTAGATAGTTTAGTTACTTTTAAAGAATATAAAGAAGAGGAACATGAGCATTATCTTAACGAGATATTTGGTAATATGTTTGATGAAGATGGTCATGATTTAATTGATATTAAAGATGAACAGTTAGAGGCAATGTTACCTTTTTACAATGAAATAGAATTTTTGGCCGGTAACATAGCATCTAAGTATTTTAAAGGAACATTTAAGTATGCCTATAGTACTAAAGAACAAGAAAGTTTTGATTGTGTAATAAAGGGGATTAGATATATCTGCTATACTGATATTTATAATGAAGTTACATCAGATTCATTTAATATAATTGAAGTTAAAGCAACTACTACTAAAAAGTTTTTAACGCTGGGAACGAAGGAACACGCGATCTTTGAAAAAGGGTTAGATGGTATTTATTATTTATTAGAAGATTTGAATATTGATATTGAAAAGACGATTGGTTTTAATAAATATAATCAAAATAAGGAAAAAATGTTTAACCGATTAAATAATGTCGGGCATTATATCTATGACTTAGCGGTACAACGATATATTATTGAAAATGATATGAAGCAAAATAATATTAAAAAAAGGGTTAAATATTACTTAGCTGTTTTAAATAGCAATTATATTTTTGATGGGAATTATGAAAAGGGCAAAGCTATCTATAAAACGGATTGCAATGGTAATGAAATAATATCGTTTTTTGACCTTACTAGTATAACTTCAGATTATATGGATATAATTGATATTGACCGAAAAAGAATTGAAAGTTATATTCAAAATATCGATGGAAGCAGATATCCAATTGGTGAGCATTGTGAAAATAAAAAATCAACCAAATGTAAATATACACCAATTTGTTGGAATATCTTACCTAGTAAAAATTCAATTATGCACTATATTGATTCACATCATGGGTTTAAGGATTTTGAAGGTAATAAATATAATAGGTACGATTTAATTAATAATGGAGTAGTTAATATGTTAGATGTTCCTAAAAGTTATTTAAATCGGGAAAAGAATCAAATTCAAAGGGAAGTAGTAGAAACGCATCTTCCTTATATCAACAAGCAAAAAATTAAAGATGGGATTGCTCAACTTAGTTATCCCATATATCATCTTGATTTTGAAACGTTTCCTTGTCCACTACCCAGATATAAAGGAGAAAAACCTTATACGCAATCAGTTTTCCAATTTTCCTTACATATTGAAAAGGAACCTGGTGTTTGTGATAAAGAAAAAGATCATTATGGCTTTCTGGCGAATGATAATAATGATCAACGAGCGTCTTTAATTAAAGAAATGTTGAAATATATCGATGTTTATAGTAAAGGAACGGTTTTAGTTTATAATGAATCCTTTGAAAAAACAAGATTACAAGAATTAGCTGATATTTTTTTAGATTACAAATTAGAGTTATTAAAATTAAAAGACATGGTTTTTGACCTAATGAATATTACGAAGACGAAGTCAAAGATGTATGAAGAGTTAGGTTATTCTAAAGAAGAAGCAACGATGTTTAACTACTATCATGAGGATATGATGGGATCTTTTTCAATTAAAAAGATTCTGCCCCTTTTTAGTGATTTAAGTTATAGTGAAATGGATATTGGTAATGGTATTGATGCTTTGGTTACATATGCAAGATTTGCTAAAATGGATGAAAAAGAATTTGCACATAAATATGAAAAGTTAATAGAATATTGTAAACAAGATACGTGGGCAATGGTCGAAATATTAAAAGGGCTTAAAAACTGTGTAAAATAATGTCAAGTTATCTTTTTAATACTTGCTTTATTAATCGTTTAGGTGCTATTATCATAATGGGAAGGTGATTAGATTGATATATCCATCTATTGACAAACTACTTAATCAGGTTGGATCAAAATATTTATTAGTTAATATTGTGTCGAAAAGGGCACAAGAAATAAGAAAAGAAAATAATTTACAACTGAATGAAAAAGAATATTTATATAAAAGTTCTTTAGGGCGCTCATTAGAAGAAGTTTCAAAACAAAAAATTCAATTAAAAGAAGATTAAACTTCTTTTTTTATGAATTTATTTAAGTGTTATTTGTTAAAAAAAATATGACAAACAGGTCATACTTTAAATTATTTATTGTTTTTAAGTTTTAAAAAGACAATAGGTTCTTCTTGATTAGAATTTAAAATTTCTGTTGTTTCATCATCTAAAGATGGTTGGGCTGACAGATTATTTAAGACTTCATTCGTTACATTAGTTTTTGTTGTTTCGATAGAAAATATTTCTTTAGCTAAATTAGATATTTGAAGTTCATTATATCGATTTTGATTTTGTAAATTGATATTTTTTTTCAAAGATAATAAATAGTTGTTTTCTAAAGCTCCTTTTTCTTTTTTGTAATCAGCAATTTTTTGTTCGGTTTCTTCTAAGTTAATCGTTTTAATTTCTTTTTTTAACTTATGTATTGATATAGAGTAGTCAATAAGACCATAACTAATTACTATCCCCAGAGGGATTATAAATGGATTGGTGGGAATTAATTTGAAATATATACCGTCTAAATTAATAATTACATAAGTTATAGGTAAAAGAATACAAACATTTAATAAGGTATTTAATATTTTCATTTTGAAATATTTTGAAGCATTGTTTTTCTTGTCTGTTTGTTCTTCTAAATAGGTTATTTCTAATTGGGTGAAATAAATATCATCGCTTATATTAACTTTTTGATTATAAGATCGTTTCATATTTTCTTTAATTTTGTTAGCTTCTTGTTTTAAAATTTCCAGTTCTGCTTTCTTTTGCTTTATTAAATCCATATTCATTCCTCCCTTTTTAAGAACAAAGATGGGCTTATTCTAACATTATTTTTACAATATGTCAAAAATTAATTTTACAATTGTTGTTTAAAGAGTTAAATGCAATTTTTACATTTGTTTTTTAAAAACTTGCATTTAGTCTTGTAATAGTTTTTAATATATACCTGTCAATTGTTTTCTATATTTTAGAAAGAGGTATATAAATGAATAAAAATAGATTAACTATAGAAAATAGATTGTTGATAGAACAACTATTGAGATTAAATTATAAATTAAAAACTATTGCTGAAATACTAAGTCTAGAATCATCCACCATTTCAAGAGAAATTAAAAAAAGAAGAATTACTGGTATTGGAACTTTTCAAGTATGCTCTAAAACTAATAGATATCCATTTGTTTGTAATGGGTGTCTTGATAAAAGATATTGTAGAAAGAAGAAATATTATTACAACTATATTAAGGCTCAAAAAGATTATGAGTATATATTGAAACATTCCAGAGTTGGTATTGATATGACTATTGATGAGATAGATTACTGGAATACTTATTTCAAAGATAAAATTAAAGACAAAAACCAACCAATCACACATATATTTCATAATATTAAAAATGAATTTCCTAAATCCATTCAATCTTTTTATAACTATGTCCATAAAGGTTATTTCACAAGCATAAATGATGAAATGTTACCTAGAGCTTATAGTTATAAGCCTAGAAAAAGAACTGATGAATTACCCGTTATAAGATTTGATAATGTTATTAGATCTGGTCGTAAGCTCGAAAATATGAGAGAGTATTTAAAGGAACATCCAAACGCTAATATTGTAGAGATGGATACTGTTATCGGAAAATTTTCTGATAAGAAATGTTTATTAACTTTATACTTTAGGGAAAGTAAATTAATGCTTATATTTTTAATTGATAAATACAAGCCTAAAGCAGTTTCTGAAGTTTTCAATAATTTAAGGAAGGTTTTAGGTAATGAACAATTCAAAGTACTATTTGAAGTAGTATTAACTGATAATGGTTGGGAATTTTCAAAACCAGAAGATATTGAGTTTAATAAGAAAACAGGAGAAAAATTAATTAATGTTTATTACTGCGAACCATATTCTTCATGGCAAAAAGGTGGAATTGAAAGGAATCACGAGTTTATAAGATATATTATTCCGAAAGGGATAACATTTGATCAATTAACAAAAAATAACGTTATTGATATCATGAATAATATCAATAACGTTAAAAGAAAGAGTATTAACTACAATACTCCATATTTACTTTTTAAAAGTAAATATGATCAACAAATTATCAACAAGCTTGCTCTTAAATATATAGAAGCCAGTGATGTTGATTTGAGCTATAAACTTCTAACAAAATAGCTCATAGAAAGAAAACAATTGACTAAATTAATAAAACAAAGGTTGCATTTAAATTTTTAAAGTTTTGTTCAACTTCTTTTCAGTATGCAATAATTTCCTTTTCTATATACATATTATAATGGTTTTAAGGAAAAATGCAAGTAAAAAGTTGCATTTTGCCTTTTATTTATATATTCAAAACATAAATTGCATTTTACTCTTTAACTAACTTTATGCTCCATTTTTGATGTAGTAAACTAGATGTTGGAAAGTAAAATTATATAA
>CAZIFR010000055.1:0-4209 GCA_964539185.1 uncultured Muribaculaceae bacterium
ATAAAATGGTTTTTCGCCAATAACTCTATAAGCCACTTCTCTTACCGTTGCAAATGCTTCAACTAGTATATCTTCTAATCCTTCCCCGTTTTGTAGTCTTTCTTTAAATTCAATAGTTTTGTTTTTAAGTTCTTCATCAGAAAGAGAACTCATTTTTTCATCTAAAGCCATAACTAAATCGGCTTGTTCTTTAAATTTTTCTAATTCTTTATATTCATGATTAAATAATTTTTTAAAAATTTTCATATTCCCACCTTGCCTTTAATGTTCATTGTAATTATATCAAAAATACAAGAAAAATAACAGTATATAATCACATTTTTTTTATTTATATACTTTGCCAATAAATAAACAAGCAACAATGCTTGTTTATTTTACTTCTATAATCCCATAATCGTTATCTTTCCTGCGATATAAAACACAAATTATATCTGTTTCAGAATTTCTAAAGATAAAAAAGTTGTGATCTAATAAATTCATTTGCAAAATTGCTTCCTCTTCATTCATTGGTTTAGTTTCAACTAATTTTCTTTTAACAATTTTACCCTTTTCCTCTTCTTCTTCATTTTTAAAATCAACTACAAAATCAATCAAGTTTTTATTTATTTTCTTTTTCATTCTAGTTTTATTTTTCTTAATTTGTCTTTCCAACTTTTCTAAAACTAAATCAATAGCTGCATACAAATCAACATTAGTTTCTTCTGCTCTTAAAATAAAACCTTTAACTGGGATAGTCACCTCAATTGTTTGGTCTTTTCCCTTTACAAAAATCATTACTTTCCCCGTAATTTCGTTAGGATTTTCTAAATACTTATTCAATTTACTTAATTTTTCTTCAATATAATCGTTAATAGCATCTGTAATTTTTATTTTTTTTCCATGAATATTAAATTTCAAAATATCAATCCTCCTATTAATATTATACCATAATTATTTTATTAATAATATGTGATATTATGAAAAAAACTGCATTATACTAACGCAGTTTTAATTTCAACAACATTTTTGGCCTGTAACCCTTTATCAGTTCTAACTAACTCGAATTCTACATATTGCCCTTCAACTAAAGTTTTATAACCATCTGACAAAATAGAAGAATAATGTACAAAAATATCTTCCATATTTGTATATTCAATAAAACCGAAGCCTTTCTCGTTATTGAACCATTTAACTTTACCCCTCACAGTCACAAATCTCCCTCCTAGTAATCTTGCTTACAATAAAATTATAACCCTTGACATAAGCGAATTCAACAAAATTTATATTCAATATTTCGACAATTCTCGACATACAAACGTACTACTAATTACTACAAAATGTTAAACACTTCAACAGTGTATCATAATAACATTATTAATAACCTCCTTTTTGTCTGAAATGGTTGTTTTGTTGTCTCAAACAAAATATTTATTGAATATTTTATGTATATTATATTTTTAAGACACGCCATTAATCTTTTTGAACAAAGTTTTTAATTTTGACATTAAAAAATGTTATTCTTAACATGGTGGTAGCAAAATGCGAAAAAAAATCATTAATTACTTTATAAAAACCATTAAACAAACCAACAAATATGATGATATAAAATTAGTTGAAATAAAATATGGTCTGGAGAGTATTTATTTAACTCTTTCTAAATTAATTGTTATTGTCTTTGCTGCTTATTTTTTAAACATTTTTATTGAAGTATTAATATTTATAGCCATATATAACATTATAAGATTAACATCCTTTGGACTTCATGCTACAAAAAGTTGGATTTGTTTAGTTAGCTCATTAATTATTTTTATTGGATGTCCAATGATATGTCAGTATGTTGTAATTCCAATTTATCTAAAATCACTGATTGGAATAACCTTGATTTTTATCTTTTATAAATGTGCTCCAGCTGATACAAAAAAAAGACCTATTGTCAGTCCAACAAGAAGGCTTGTTTATAAAACCTTATCGGTATCAATCGTTAGCATCTTTAGTATATTATCTTTAATAATTAATAATAATTTTATTGCTAATTGTTTACTTGTTTCAATTATCATCCAAGCTTTTATGATATTACCAATTACATATAAATTATTTAAATTAAGTTATAACAATTATAAGACATATGTACAAACCACGGTTTAAATATATCTAGTATATTTAAATATAAAAGAAGAGAGAAGGTGATTTTAATTAGTTTTGTAGTAAGTTTAATTGCAGCTGTTGGGTCATTAGTTGCTGGACTTGGTTCACAGGCATGTTTTATGATTTTATTTGATGAACCAGAGTGTCCAAACACTTTGATAAAGTAACTGTAAAATGTAGAGTAAATATTTAAAAATTAAAAATGTAGAACACACACGAGACTCTACATTTTTATTTTTAACGTTTGTTCAAATATATTTTTAATAATCTGGGTTTCATTATAAATTTGAAAGTTTGCCTTTACTATTTTTTTGGCTAAAGCTAATCCATATCCATGACCTTCTCCTTTAGTAGTATAACCTTTTGTTCCTAGTTTAACCATATCTAATTGGTCCTTAAAATAGTTTGCAATAATAATCACTAAATGTCCGCTTTCATTATAAATTGACATTTGAATTATCTTTTCGTTAGTTTTAATCGTTTCTTCAATAGCATTATCTAAAAATATTCCAACAATACGACAGATGTCATAGTTTAATTTACTATTAATATTGTTAAGATTTAAATCTTTAATATTCTTATTTATACCAAGGTCAAATTTAATATTATGCTCCTCCATGATTAACATCTTTTGGTATATAATACCTTGTAATCCCCCAGACGGGATTTTTTTTGCTTGTGATAATAAAATTTCATTATCTTCTTTTTTATCTTTAATTATTTCATCAATATAGTCAATAAGTTTTTGGTTTTTATGCCCAACCATATTCTTTATTACTAACAATTGATTTTTATCTTCATGATTAGAAACTCTTTGATAATCAAGCATTTTTTCATATTCATTTAAATGGTCCATTAACACTTTGTTTTCTGCTTTAAAGTTGATATTTTTATTTTTTTCACTTAAAGCAAAATAAAGAATATAGCTATAAATAATTATAAAAATGATATTTATATATAACATTTTTATATTATTGTAATTAAGATATACTATAGACCACAAAATATTTAGTGTTCCTATCAGTAAAAACATCATAATATATCTAAATTTAAAATTTATATTAATCATGCAATTAAATAGTTTTGTATACTGCTTTCTTACAAGCCTATTATTAACTATTACAATTGATATTATTGAAATTAACATGTTTGCCAGTAAAATTCCAAAAGTACTTCCAGCTAAATAATTAGATTTAGCACCAAAAATTATAATAACTATTAATTCTGAAATAAACATTATCATTTGCCCTAAAATGGAACCAATTATTGCTATATTAAAATTAACATCAAAAATAAATAAACTATAGGCAGTTGCCAAAAAGGTGCTGATAAAAATTCTTAAGTAACTATCCACTAGAAAAAAATTCATTATCACAAGAAACATGAATAAAATTGTCACTATATAAAATTCGTAACTATGTAAATTCGGATTTTTATTAAAAATTTTAGACAAAATATAAATAGTAGCAACTATATTTATAATACACGCAATTATTGTAAAAAAATCTATATCCCCCATCAAACAAGCTCCTTTTTAAAATTCTCTGAAATTAAGTTTAAAATTTCACCATTGTCTAAAATTATTTCTCGCTTTTTTTTACTTATTTTAGTTATTCTATCTTCATTAACTAAACACCCTCTATGTGTTTGAATTAACTTATCTTCACTCAATGCTTTTAATTCAGATAAAGTTTTATTGACCTTATAAGTTGTGTAATCTGTTTTAATTAAGCATTTTCTATCCACAGAATCTCTAGTAACGTATAATATATCGCTTACATCAATAACATAAACAGTACTATAATCTTTAAATTTAATAACTTGATTTTTGCCAAATAACTGTAACGCTTTGTTTATAGCTTGCTTAACCTTGATTTTAAAATCATCAAACTTACATATAAAAGTTAATATCAACAATTGATCTTTAGAAACAACACCACTCAACTCATCATGAGCAGTTAAAAATATAATTACACTATTTAAATCACTTTTCCGAATATTTCTGGCAATATCTAATCCAGAGGAAATGGTTACTTTAGCAGAGGAAATTGAAAACCCCGTAGTAATAGACTATGAAGATATACC
>CAZIFR010000055.1:4219-6309 GCA_964539185.1 uncultured Muribaculaceae bacterium
CAATATCTAAAATATATATTTTATTTGGAATGGAGCTTTTCATTATTCTAACAAATTCTCCCTCATAACTAGTAAAACTGTGAATTCGGTATTCATAGGTACTTTTCATCATGATATTATTAATAATTTCAGACACTTCATCAATAAAATATGTTACATCATCCACTACTATAAAATTAATCATACTTCCCTCCTACGTTTTCCTTATGTTAACAATTTTACCACATTTTGCCAAATTTAACAATTACTGCACAAGACCCGCTTCTTTTAAAACAGTATACACACATGAATAACTACGACGATCATAAAATTTACAAAATTTCCTTATACTAACATTACTTCTTTTGTATAAATCTATTATATATTGCTTTTCCTTTTTGGTTAGTTTATTAATAGGTGTTTTATTTTTATTGCCATGCTTAAAGGATATTCTGCCTTGTAATATTTCTCTTTTTAACTTTGAAATATATTTGGGATGATATCCAGTTATCATGGCGATTTCTTTATATGTCAAATAAGTTTTGTCCCTTAATTTATCTGCAATTAACTTTGCTGCTTTTATTTTGTTTTCCATACTACCACCAATAATATAATAACATAAAAGTAATATTTTTGCAAGATAATAAAACATTCAACTTTATAAAAAAAGACTAGTATTTTCAATTACTAGTCTTAATATAATTAAATATGAAAGAAAAAGAAGTTAAAGTCTTAGATTATCAAATTGCCGCCTCTTTTATTTTAATTGGAACTGTTATCGTTGCTATAATATTAACATATGACTTCAAACAAAAATTATTAAAAAAACCTAGAATATTTAACGATAAAGAGGCCTATGCCATCAATCTAACTAATCGCGTTACTATTGCCATATTAGCATTATCTATAGTATATTTAGACTATAAAATTTACCAAGAAGCCAAAAGAACTAATATAAATATTCCACCATTAACTCATCAATTAGAAGCTTCAATACTTAAAGCTCTTGGAACAATAATTACTGTTTATGTTCTCTTAGAAGCACCAGATATCGATAGCATCGCTAGTATTGAAAATCCTTAAAGTTATAAATTAGCTTGTTTTTCTTTTAATTGTTTTCTATTTAAACAGAACCTATTTATCACTATAAATAAAAGTAAAATTATAATTCCTATAAAAGTAAATAAAACACCCTCTTTAAAACATATCATTAATATTTTATCCAATAAAGGTTTAACTAATCCCTCTATTTTTATAACATGATTTTTAATTAAATTATATATAGTCCAATTTAAGGAACCAAGTACGGTAAAGACAACTCCTGACAATATCATCGATACTCCTAAAGCTTTAATTGAATAATACCAACACCAAGATAAAAGACTAATTGAAATTAGTAATAAAAACCCTGTGATATAAATATAAATAACATCAAAAGTTAAAATTTGTCTAACCATATCCAACTGATAACTGTAGGCAATAATATAGTCTCGTTCAGGAATTAAATTATTTAAAGATGCAATATACTTATCAATATATCTTTCTAGTTCTTCTTCTTCCATAACAATTTCAATATGATTTTCTAATATGGAATTCGCTATTGATTTTAAATTAACAATAGCTTCTTTAGATATTATAGGCTTTTCTTCACCAATAACAGTATGATCAATAATACCCCTAATAAAATCACCTAATAAATTGTTCAATTCATAACTTTCAACTAAATCATCTATAATTGAACTAGGAATCCCAGCTTCATCAGCCATAATAAGAACTGTTTCCCTTATGGTCAATTGATCATTTAAATGGGTATCCTCCACTTTAAACAATTTCCCAACTTGTATTTCTAAAACATTTGATTTATTAATATAATCAGCAATGCTTTCTCTACTAAGAATATTCTTAGTCGCATTTAAAAACAAAACCATCATAGTGCAAAGCAGTAAAAAAAAGGTGCAGACAATAACTAGTGACGATCTTAGTATTTTATAAAAATTCACGTAAAATCACATCCCTCAATAATAATACCATAAATATAAGCGTTGTTCAATTTATAATCATTAAACTTTGGTATATTTTATCATTAATTATTATTATCAACGATTGTTGCC
>CAZIFR010000056.1:0-6150 GCA_964539185.1 uncultured Muribaculaceae bacterium
GAGTATATTAAAAAAAGCAATTTAAATGCTTTTATTACCTTAAATGATGATGCTATTAATCAAGCTAAAAAACTAGAAGAAAAAGAAGTTGATAATATCTTGTTTGGAATTCCGATTGCTATTAAGGATAATATAGTTACTAAAGATATTAAAACAACTTGTGGTTCACATATGTTAGATAATTTTATTCCTATTTATGATGCTACCGTTATTCAAAAAATCAAAGATAAAAACATGATTATAATTGGTAAAACTAATATGGATGAATTTGCTATGGGGTCAACGGGAGAAACGAGTTATTTTAAGCCAACTTTAAATCCTTGGAATCATTCTTTTACTCCGGGTGGTTCTTCAAGTGGTAGTGCAGCTGCTGTAGCAGCTAGGTTAGTGCCTCTTTCGTTAGGCAGTGATACAGGAGGTTCTATTAGACAACCCGCTAGTTTTTGTGGTTTAGTAGGCTTAAAACCAACATATGGTCGAGTATCTAGATACGGGTTAATAGCTTTTGCGTCTAGTTTAGATCAAATTGGACCAATTACTAAAAATGTATATGAAAATGCTTTACTATTAAATGCTATTTCAGGATATGATGAAAATGATTTAACATCATCTAATGAAGAAGTTAAAGATTATACTAATTTAATTGGTAAAGAAATTAAAAATTTTAAAATAGCTATTCCTAATTATTATATGAGTGAAGCAGTTAATGAAGAGATTCGCAAAAATATTATGGATGTGATTGATTTATTAACAAAAGCTGGTTGTACAGTTGATTATATTGATATTAATTATTTAGAATATGCAATTCCGTTATATCAAGTAATTGCTTTAGCTGAAGCTAGTTCCAATTTAGCTCGTTTTGACGGCATTAAATTTGGACTTTCTAGTGAAAATATGACCAATATTGACGATTTTTATATGAATGTTCGAAGTGAAGGCTTTGGGGATGAAGTTAAACGAAGAATTATGATTGGTTCATATGTTTTAAGTGGCAAAAATGCTGATCTTTATTATAACAAAGCTTTAAAGATTAGAAAAGTTATGACTGATAATCTTATTAATACCTTTAAAAATTATGATTTAATTATTGGACCAACAAACACTGATATAGCATATCATTTAGGTCTTAAAAAGGATGATGCTTTAAAAACTTTTTATGATGATTTATTAACGATTCCGGTTAATATGGCCGGACTTCCGGGATTATCTCTTCCTATTGGGTTTAAAAATGGTCTTCCTATTGGTATGCATATTATTGGCAATTATTATGAAGAAGATAAGATGTATCAATTAGCTGATTATATCGAAAAAAAACTCGATTTAGACTTGTTTCCTAAGGAGGAGGTATTGTGAAAGCAACGATTGGAATTGAAGTTCACGTTGAACTAAAAAGTATGGCTAAAGTATTTTCAAATAGCAAAAATAGTTTTCATGATGCTCCAAATACGAATATAAATGTTATCGATTTGGGTTATCCAGGAACATTACCCAAATTAAATGTCCGTGTTATTGATTTAGCTTTAAAAGCTTCTTTAGCTTGTAATTGTAAAATAAATCGGTTAATGCATTTTGACCGTAAAAACTATTTTTATCCTGATTTACCCAAAGGATATCAAATAACCCAAAAAGATACTCCTATCGGTTATGATGGATATATTGAAATATCAAATAAAAAGATTTTTTTAGAACGAATTCATATTGAAGAAGATACTTGTAAGAGTATTCATACTAAAGATACACTACTTAATTTTAACCGAGCTGGAGTCCCTTTAATTGAAATTGTGACGACACCTTGTATGGAAAATGGAACAGAAGCTTTAGAATATTTAAATAAATTACGTGAAACACTGCTTTATTTAAATGTCAGTGATGTTAAAATTGAAGAGGGAAGTATGCGCTGTGATGTTAATATTTCCTTAAGTGATACCGAAAAGTTGGGAACAAAATGTGAAATAAAAAATATTGGTTCTATTTCTAATGTTAAAGTAGCTATTGATTATGAAATAAAAAGACAACAAGAATTAATTTCTAAAGGAGTTAAAATCAAGGAAGAAACGAGAAGATTTGACGATAAAACGAAAACAACTATTTTAATGAGAATTAAGGAAACAGGCAATGATTATCGATATTTTCCCGAACCTGATTTACCCAGTATTTATATCGATGATGAATGGTATGAACAAGTTAAACAAACGATTCCTCTTTTAACTGATGAATTAAAAGATAAGTATGAAAAATTAGGAATTAATAGTAATAATGTTAAAACGATTATTGCTAATAAAGATATTTGTACCTTTCTTGAGGATATTATAAATGATTGTAATCCTGTTATTGCTAGTAATTTATTAACTGGTGAAGTATTATCTTATTTAAATAAGAATATTATTAAACTAGATGAAACAAAATTAAATGACCGAGAATTTATTAAGTTAGTTAATTTATTGGATAAAAAGGAAATATCTAGTAAACAAGCTAAAGAAATTATCGAAATTTTATTACAAAAAGAAGATACAACTGAAAATATTATAAAAAATAAGCAAATGATATTGATATCAAATGATAATGATATTTTAACCATTATTACCAAAGTAATTAACAATAATCCTTCTTCAGTAGATGATTTTAAAGGTGGTAAAGACCGAGCTATTAAATATATGATGGGTCAAGTAATGAAAGAAAGTAAAGGACAAGTTAACCCTCAAATAGCTAATGAATTATTGTTAAATGAGCTTAATAAATTAAAGTAATCATTATGAAATAAATTGCTTTAATAATTAAATTATAGTATAATTTTAATGTGAGGAAGTGTTTTATGAAATTTATTAGAAATAATAAAGAAAAAATAATTATCATATCAGTAATTGTTGTTTTAATTGTTCTTATCGGACTTACAATTTACCAAGTTTTTGGATCAAAACATGGGTTACATGGTAATCGTCTTAAAAACGCTGTTACTATCGATGAAACAGTTCTTATTAAAGCCAAAAACGAAATAAGTGAACTGGATGGGGTTGTTAGTATTAACCACGAAGTGGGTGTAAAAACGATTAAGTTTTTTATCAATGCTGATACAACTTCTGATAAGGCTAAAAAGTTGGTTGAACCACTAATTTCTAATCTAAGTGAAAAAGTCCTAAGTGATTACGATATCGAGGTATATATAACTAATGATGAAGATCAAGATTTTCCAATGATTGGATATCATTCTAAAAATGCAACTCAATTTACGTGGGTATTAAATAAGGTGGTGGTTTCAAATGAAGAATAAAAGAACTATTATTATTGCTGTTTTAGTTTTATTAATATTATCAGGTTTTACTTATTATTTTCTTACTAAAGAAGATAAAGAAACAACTTTGAATTTAATTGAAAAACAATGGATTGAAACCAATAAAAATGATATTATTTTCATTTCCATTTTAAATAATTTTCCGGTACTTAGTTATAATGGTGAAGGTTTAATTATTGATTTTTTAAATTCATTAAACGAAGATACTAATTTATCATTTAACAAAGTTTCTTATAAAATTGGAACAGACCCTACGACCGATTATGCCTTTAAATTAGTGCATAATGTTACCGATAAGGACTTACTTATTTATAAGGATAATTATGTCATTGTAACTAAGGAACATAAAAGTTTTAAAAAGATTGAAGATTTAAAAGGGTTAACAATTGGGATTTTAAACGACGATATCAATAATATTAATTATTATTTACCTAATGCCGATGTTACCTATAAAACATTTGCATCAGATCAATTATTATTAGATGAATTTAACAAAGAAGATACCGAATTAACAGCTATTTCATTACTTAAAACATCTAATTTAGAAACAATTATTAAAAATAATTATACGATTAGCTATAACATTTTTGACTATACTAAATCATTAGTTTTATCGTTAGGTGATACGGATAAACTTAATACTATTTTAAGAAAATATTATAGTAAGTGGTCTGAAGATAATTACATTAATTCATATAATAAATATTTATCACGAAATTATTTTACTTTTAAAAACATAACTGATGCTGAAGCAGTTAAATTTCGTAGTAAAAAATATTATTATGGATATATCGAAAACGGACCATATGATACTACTATATCTGATAAATTATTTGGGATTAATGCGACTTTAGTATCGGATTTTTCTAAATTGTCGTCAGCTGTTGTTTATTATCAAAAATATAACAATATTACCGAATTAGTAAATGCTTTTAATAGTAATAAGATTGATTTGTTTTATGGAATTGATAATAACGACAGTTATAAAATTGATGTTTACAATACGATAAATGGTTATGATAACAAATATGTTGTGTTAAGTCATCTTAATAACCAAATTAATATTAACTCGCTTAAATCTTTAAATAAAGTAGCTACGGTTAAAGATACAAAAGTATCTAGTGATTTAGTTAATATAACTGATTCTTATAATAATTTAGACGAATTAATTAATAAAGTTAATTCTAACAATAATATTGTGATGGATTTAAATAGTTATATTTATTATAAAAATGAATTGCCCAACTTTATTATTAGTCATCAATTTGATAGTAATGATTATTATTTTAAAATAAGAGATACTAATGAAAACCATATTTTTGCCGAAATGTTTGATTTCCATCTTAGTTTTTCTAATAACAACTATGTTCATATGGGTTTAAATAGTTTATTATCGATGTCTAAAACACCATTTATTTTAAAAAGAATTGCTTTAGTTTTAGGTGGAGCAGTCATAATCCTATTAATAACTTTAGCAGTTATAAAAATAACCCCTAAGAAGAAGAAAAAGGTCGTTTTAACTAAAGAAGATAAATTAAGATATATTGATGCTTTAACAAGTTTAAAAAACCGTAATTATTTAAATGATTGTATTGAAAAATGGGATAACAGTGAATTATATCCTCAAACAATAATTATCATTGATTTAAATAATATTGCTTATATTAATGATAATTATGGTCATGCTGAAGGTGATGCCGTTATTGTCAAAGCTGCTAATATCTTGATTCAAAACCAAATCGAAAATAGTGAAATTATAAGAACAAATGGTAATGAATTTTTAGTATATTTAGTATCTACTGATGAAAAACAAGTTATTACTTATATTAGAAAATTAAATAAGGAATTAAAAGAATTAGACCATGGATTTGGTGCGGCAATTGGTTATAGTATGATTCAAGATGCTATTAAAACAATTGATGATGCGATAAATGAAGCAACTTTAGATATGAGAAATAATAAAGAAGAAGGTTAAAATAAAAGAAGAATATGATTAATATTAAAAAATTTTTAAAAGAGATATTTCATGTTTTAAAACTTCCAGAGATGTTAATCTTACCTGGGAATATAGCCTTCTTTCTTTTTTTATCTTTAATTCCCATTATTAGTTTGATAGGAGTTATAGCCTCTTTATTTTCTTTATCAACCAATACGATTGTTAATTTTATAAATTCTAGTTTACCAATCGAAACTACTAATATACTAATACCATTTATCGATGGTTCTAATTTGAATACTGGTAATGTTTTGTTGATAATTGGTGGATTTTTTATAGCTAGTAATGGAGCTGATGCTTTAATTATTGCTGCTAATACTTTATATAAAGTCAATAATGAACTTTACATTGTTAGAAAAGTAAAAGCTCTTTTTATGACTTTTTGGTTAATGCTTCTATTTATTGTTGTTTTAGTAGTTTTAGCATTTGGTAATTTAATTTTATCATGGCTACTTAAAATTGAACCTTTAGGTAATTTTATTTTAAATCATTATATAATAATAGCTCCATTAAAATATTTTATTGCTTTTTCATTTATTTTATTTACAATTAAAATACTATATACAATGGCTCCCAATAAAAATATTAAAAGTAAAACTGTTAATAGGGGTTCAGTATTTTGTACTGTTATGATTATGTTAGTGACATCTGTTTATTCATTTTATGTAACAAATATTGCTCATTATGACTTAATGTATGGGTCGCTGGCTTCTTTAGCCGCCTTAATGTTTTTAATTTATATAATATCCTGTTTGTTAGTTTTAGGTATGGCAATAAATTATAATTATTATTTAGCAAAAGAATAATTAATTTTATTCTTTTTTACTTGTAAATAAATTACATATTTGTTATAATTTACATAGTA
>CAZIFR010000057.1:0-5997 GCA_964539185.1 uncultured Muribaculaceae bacterium
ACCACCTGGACCTAAACTAGATAAACGTCTTTTATTAGCTAATTCAGCTATTGGATTAGTTTGATCCATAAATTGTGATAATTGAGATGAACCAAAAAACTCTTTCATCGCCGCTGTTAATGGACGAATATTGATAAGTGTTTTAGGAGTTACCTCAGCTATTTCTTGCGTTGACATTCTATCTCTTATAACCCGTTCTATTCTAGAAACACCAATTTTAAATTGATTTTGTAATAACTCTCCAACTTGTCTAACTCGGCGGTTGGATAAATGATCGATTTCATCAAAAAATCCGATTTCATCAAATAAATTTAAATAATATGATACTGAAGCATAAATATCTGATACTGTTAATCTTTTTTCTTCAATTGTTTGATCATTTCCAATAATATTTACTACTTTTTCTTTATTTATTTTAGAATAAACTTTAATAACTTGAACTTTATTATAACTATCTAATTCACCATTAATTAAAGTTTCTTTTATCCCATAACCGTTGTCTAAAACCGTTTTTAAAACAGGTAACATTTCTTTAGTTACAATATCACCTTGTTTCATAATGGTTTTTTTATCAACAATAATATCTTCTGCTAATGTACATCCTAGTAAACGATCGATAACATTTAATTTTTTATTAAATTTATATCGCCCAACTCTAGCTAAGTCATAACGAAAAGCATCAAAAAATCTTGTGATTAATTGATTTTTGGCACTATCTAAAGTCGACGGTTCACCCGGTCTTAACTTAGAATGAATATCGATTAATGCTTCATCAGTATTTTTATTAGCATCTTTAGCAAGTGTTTTAATTAATAACTCGTCATTTCCAAATAAATCGATAATATCTTCATCGTTATTTAAACCAATAGCTTTTAATAGCGTTGTAATTGGAACTTTTCTTGTTCTATCGATTCTAACATAAATAATATCACGCGAATCAACTTCATACTCTAACCATGTTCCTCTAGTTGGAATAATTTGTGCCGTAATAGTAACACGCCCATTTTTTTTATCAATTTCTTTACCATAATAACAACTAGGAGATCTCACTAATTGGGATACAATAACCCGCTCAGCTCCATTGATAATGAATGTCCCTGTTTGCGTCATAATAGGCATATCACCTAAAAATATTTCTTGTTCTTTAACTTCACCTGTTTCACCATTAAAAAGTCTCGCTTGAACCCTTAAAGGTGCCGCATAAGTTACATATCTTTCTTTACATTCTTTTATCGAATATCGACACTTATCAAGAAAATAATCTCCAAATTCTAAAGATAAATTTCCGGTAAAACTTTCAACCGGAAAAATGTCTTCAAATACTTCCTTAATACCTTCGGTTATAAACCAATCATGTGATTTTTTTTGAATTTCTAATAAATTGTTTAATTCAATTGCATTTTTTGTTTTTCCATAATTTCTTCTCTCATGATAATCACCAAATTTTTTCATTGTGTATGCCACTTAATCACCCCTATATACTAAATTAATCTTATACTTAAAGTATAAGCCACCAATTTATAATTTTAACAAAATTTTAGCAATGTGTCAATTATTTTACAATAAATTATCATTTTTTACTATTTATTGCTTCAATAATATGAAAACCTTTATTTTTATCTAACAAATTAACTTCATATTTTTCAGTTAAATCGTTAATTAACGCTTTAGCTCCTTGATCTTTATGAATAACTAAATATAATTTACCATTTACATTCAAATGGTTTTTAGCTTCAAACAACAAATTATATAATATTTTCTTTCCAACTCTAATCGGTGGATTAGTAACAATATAATCATACTTTTTGTTTACATTGTTATATCCATCACTTTTAAATATATTAACATCTACTTTATTTAAAGACGCATTTTCTATAGCTAGGTTTAAACTTCTTTCATTGATATCAATCATATCAACTGATATATTATTCATCTTAGAAATATATATTCCAATTGGACCATAACCACAACCAAGATCTAGAACACTTCCCTTTATCTGCGGCAATACTTCCAGTAGTGACCTCGTTCCATAGTCTAAACCTTTTTTAGAAAAAACACCATTATCGGTATAAAAAGAAAAAGGAAATTGTTTTATTTTGACATCTATTTTAGTTATTTTACTTTTTAACTTATCATCATTAGTAAAATAATAACTCATAAAAATCTCCTCAATCTCCTTTTTTTTATTTTTTGATGATTGTTTATATCATTATCAATTTCAATTATTTCTTGTATATTTTGCCGTCTTAAATCTGACATTCCTATACTACTCTTTTTATATAAATGAGGATTTTGAACATATTCGTTAATTAAAGGTTCCAATTCAATAATACGTTCACATGTACAACCACACTTATTTATTTCTTTTGTAATTACACTCTGTAATATCAAAAGCGCTTGCAACTTTTTCTTATTTTGTTGGTTACCTTGAGTTATTGTCTTTTCGATAAAGACTCCCAATTCATTTAAAGTGTTTTGTCCAGTTAGTTTATCCACTAATTTTAATATTAAAATAGTAACTGATACTGAAAATCCAACTGAAAACACGACTGCTAATAGTGACATTATGCTACCAGCATTAATAAAAATAAAGTGAGATGTCATAATCATTGAAAACACAATAGGATTTAATAAAATCATTCTTTCCAAAAATTTTTTATTTATTTCCTCTTTTGTTTTAGATATTTCATTATTGATTTCTTGTGATTTATTTTGTAATATTATTAAATCATTTTTTAAACTATTTAACTTTTCTTTCATAAACCCCCTATAATATTTAAAAACACTTTAAGCCCATACTAATCGTATAGGCTTATAAATAAAAGATATTAATTATTTTAATTCAACAGTAGCGCCAGCTTCTTCAAATTGGGCTTTAATTTTTTCAGCTTCATCTAAAGCAATATTTTCTTTAACAGCTCCACCATTATCAGCAATGTCTTTTGCTTCTTTTAGTCCTAAACCAGTTAATTCTCTAACTAATTTAATAACAACGATTTTATTTGGTCCAGCAGTTGTTAACATTACATTAACTGTGCTTGGTCCTTCTTCAACTGCTACAGCAGTCGGTGCAGCAACTGCTACACTACTTGGATCAACACCAAACTCCTCTTTCATTGCATCGACTAATTCTTTAACTTCCAGAATAGTCATTTCTTTTAAGCCATTTATAAATTCTTCTTTTGTAAATTTTGCCATATTATCCCTCCTATATTATTTTTCTAATTTTTCAGCATATAAATTTAAACTTATCGATAAATCTTTGACAACTCCAATTAATGAACCAGCTAACATTGTAAGTAATCCTTCTCTTGAAGGAATTAATGCTAATTCATTTAATGTTTTATTATCAGCAATTGTGCCATCGACATACCCAACCTTCATTTCTAAAGATGGATGAGTTTTAGCAAAATCGCTTAAAATCTTAATTGGAGCAATTGCATCGTTTCCAAAAGCAATTGCTTTTGGTCCATTCAAATGCTGATCGACATTGATTTTTAAATCATTTAAAGCTCTTTTCACTAAAGTATTTTTATATACCTTATAATCTGAATCAACATTTTTAAGTTTTTTTCTTAAAGCAATTGTATCATTAACTGATAGTCCATGATATTCAAATAAAACAATTGATGCCGAAGTTTTTACTTTATCGATGATTTCATCAACAACCTTCTTTTTTTGGTCTAAGATTTTTTGATTTGCCATTTCGCACCTCCATTTCTAGAAAAATATCCGTAAAAAAGCCCTTACACCGTAAGAGCTTGAAAACAATCAAGTCCTCGGTAGGATTTGTCTTTTAAGCTTTTGCTCCTACTGTCTACGGTACTTTTCACAAGTAAATTCATTATAACATAATTTTTATTAACTGTCAAAAGAATTTGAATCAATTTTAATACCAGGTCCCATTGTCGATGAAATACTAATGTTTTTAATGTATGTTCCTTTAACTGTTGAAGGTTTTGTTTTGTAAATTAACGAAATAAATGTATCTAAGTTTTCAATTATTTTATTTTCATCAAAACTAACTTTTCCAATATTAACATGAACATTTCCGTATGAATCTGTACGATATTCGATACGACCATTTTTAATTTCACTAACAGCTGTTTTGACATCCAAAGTAACTGTTCCTGTTTTAGGGTTTGGCATTAAACCTTTTGGTCCTAAAACCTTCCCTAATTTACCTAATGCTGGCATCATATCAGGAGTTGCAATTAATGTATCAAATTCGAACCAATTTTCTTTTTCGATTTTTTCTAAATAATCAGTATCTCCAACAAAATCAGCCCCAGCTTCTTTAGCTTCAATAGCTTTTGGTCCTTTAGCTAAAACTAAAATCGTTTTATTTTTACCATTTCCATTAGGCAGTACTAAAGTCCCTCGTAATTGTTGATCAGCTTTTTTAGTATCAAGATTTAACGATACCGCAACTTCAACTGAAGCATCGAATTTAGCTGGATTAGTTTTTTTAACTAAAGCAACAGCTTCTTCTTTTGGGTATAGTTTATGCTTATCTACTAGTTTAGCTGCTTCAACGTATTTTTTTCCTTTTTTCATTTTTCTTACCTCCTTATGTGGTCTAGCGGACGATCCTCCCACATAGGTTAAACCTATGTTATTCAGTAATATTAATGCCCATGTTTTTAGCTGTGCCTTCAATAATATTGATGGCTTCATCTAAACTATAAGCATTTAAATCAGGTAATTTAATCTCAGCTATTTCTTTTAATTGTTCTTTAGTTAAAGATCCAACTATTTCTTTAGAGCCTTTGGTTGATCCCGATTTAACTTTAGCATACTTTTTAATTAAAAAAGCTGCTGGTGGAGTTTTAATTACAAAGTCAAATGATCTATCTTCATAAATTGATAATTCAACTGGTAAAATATCTCCTATCTTGTCTTTGGTTGCATCATTATATTTAGTACAAAATTCCTGTAAATTAATTCCAGCAGGACCTAAAACAGTTCCGACTGGTGGCGCTGGTGTTGCTTTTCCAGCTGGAATTTGTAATTTGATTTGTTTTACTACTTTTTTTGCCACGAAAAACACCTCCTTATTCTCGTGCTGTGGTATTATTGATTTTTCCGCATCTCCCACTTGTCTATATAAAATATATAGCTTTTTAATAATATCATAAATTATTTTCTTTGTAAAGACTTAATGTTTTAAAATTTGCGTTAATTCTAATTCAACATTCGTTTCTTGACCAAATAAATCTAAAGCGACTTCTAATTGTTGCTTTTCTAGATTAATACTAACAATCTTACCATACATGTTGGCAAATGGACCATCTATTACTTTAACCATATCTCCAACTTGTAGTTCATTAGCAATATCTAATCTACTAATTCCCATATTGGCTAAAATCTTATCAACTTCCATTGGCGTTAATGGGAAAGGCTTAGCCCCTTTACCACTTGAACCGATAAATCCAGTAACTCCTGGTGTATTTCTAACAATAAACCAAGCCTCATCAGTCATAACCATTTCAACTAGTATATATCCGGGAAACATTTTTTTTAGTTTTTCTTTTTTTGTTCCATCTTTAATTTCTGTTTCCATTCTCTCAGGAACGATTACTCTTAAAATATAATCCTCTAGTCCCATACTAGAAGCTCTCATTTCTAACTTTTCTTTAACTTTATTCTCATGTCCTGAATAAGTATTGACAACATACCATTCTTTTTCCATTATGCCACCAAAACCTTAATACTTGCTATTACTAAATCAGCTAAAGTGAAAAACAAAGCAAAGAAAATGATAAAGACCAAAGTTGCCATTGAGTTAGATATCATTTCTTTTTTTAATGGCCATCTAACTTTTTTCATTTCTAATATCACTTCTTTTAGAAAAAATGTTTTCTTTGTTTTAACTTGTGTTTTTTTATTATCCTTTTTAACCATAATCCACCTCTTTAATTATATGTATTTTTTCAAAATAAAAACACTATTTCGTGTCTATATCAATAATATCACTTATTTATATAGAAGTCAATA
>CAZIFR010000058.1:0-5881 GCA_964539185.1 uncultured Muribaculaceae bacterium
ATAAAAAGACAAGAAACTTTTTATTTCTTGTCTACTATATAGGGTTCACTTCAAGTATTAACTTTTTTTTATAAAAACGATTTTAATGTATAATTATTTATATTGAATGTTCTTACTTAAATTTAATATTTTTTGTTTTATTCGCTCTTGTTCTTTCTCATCTTCTACAATTGTTGGTTTATAATCATTAATCGGAAAAGATGAAGACATATAAGCAGGGATTATCTTGATGCTAGTATCAGTTAAATCTTTATTTATATATTTGAACAAAACTTGAAAAATCATTGTGTCATTTTCTTCTCCGAGATTTCTTTTGCCACCATAACAAAAGTTTCCTAAAGAATATGCAATATAAACCCCCTTATATAATTCAATTCCTTGTAATATATGAGGATGAGTACCTAAAACTAAATCTGCTCCATGGTCTACAAGCATATGAGCTAATCTTTCTTGGGTTGGATTATAATTTTTTTCGTAATTTATTCCACTATGCAAGCATACTATTTGCAAATCTGTATTATTAATAGCTGTATCGATGTATTTTTTTATTTTCTCATCGCTATCCCATGCCACACTAATAATCGCTATTTTAATTCCTTTTATTGTTTTATATGTAATTATATCTTTATATGCATAATTAACATCGACAATTTTTAATGCTTCTTTTGTATCTTCAAGTCCTTCTTTAAAAAAATCTAGAGTATGATTATTAGCTAAAGAAACGACTTCAATACTAGCGTTACTTAATGCATTGGCATAATCGGGATGTCCACTATATTTCCATTTTTTATCAGCATACTTAGTCTTTGTTGTTAAAGCACATTCTAGGTTGGCGATAGTTATATCATCTTTTTCAAAAATGTGTTTGACCGACTCAAAAAAATAATCTATTCCATATAAGTCGGCATATTCATGGAAATTATTATTGTATTTGGTAGTGAAATCACCGCCTAAAGTACAGTCGCCAATAGCGTTAATTGTAATTACTTCCACATTATCATGGTGAATGTTTTTGTTTATTTCGTCAGTCGTTTCAATTGATTTGGTTTCAATAATTATCTCATCAGTCGTTTCAATTGATTTGGTTTCAATAATTATCTTATCATTATTTAATTCTTGGGGTTCAATTAATTTGTTTTCTGTTACTGTAACGACATTGTTTTTTTGATTATCAATTGTTATCTTTTCAGAACTACAACTACCTGTCATTAAAATGAAAGATAACCCAAGCGTAGTTAAACGTTTAAAGGTTTTTAAATTTTTCATCTGATCACCACGGCTATTTTAACATAAAAAGGTAAAATGTCAAATTTGTTTTAAAATGGGGTGGTTTTATAAAAAAAGGATATATCTATTTGATTCGGACAAAGACTTTTAGGGTGCTTTTAAAAATTTAAATATTAGAAAATGATAAAAGTAATTTATATAAAAACTATATCTTATTTATTGTTTTTGTGATAAAATAATATATATAGAAAATGGTGAGATTTATGGGTAAAGTAATTGCATTAGTAAATCAAAAGGGTGGTGTTGGTAAAACAACGACCAGTATAAATTTATCTGCTTCTTTAGGTGTTCTAGGTCAGAAAGTTTTATTAGTGGATTTAGATTCCCAAGGTAATAGCACAACTGGAGTTGGGGTAAGCAAAAGTAATCATGAAAAAAGTATTTATGATTTGTTATTAGATCGAGCTACGTTAGAAGATGTTATTGTTAAAACTGATTTTAAAAATTTACATATTATTCCGGCTTCTATTAATTTAGCTGGGGCTGATATTGAATTAATGGAAAGAAGTCGAGTTGATAGCAATTTTAATAAAGCAAGTCAATTAAAAAAATATTTAGATGTTGCCAAACAAGTTTATGATTATATCATTATTGATTGCCCACCTTCATTGGGGATGTTAACAACTAATGCTTTAATGGCTGCTAATTCCGTTATTATTCCTGTTCAATGTGAATTTTTTGCCCTTGAAGGAATTACTCAATTATTACAAACAATATTAATGACACAAAAGAATTTAAATCCAACTTTAGATATTGAAGGTGTTCTATTAACAATGTTGGATAGTAGAACAATTCTTGGGTTAGAAGTTGTTGAAGAAATAAAAGGTTATTTTAAAGAAAAAGTTTATGATACAATTATTCCCCGGTTAATTAGATTATCTGAAGCACCAAGTCATGGGAAACCGATTTTAGCATATGATCCTAAAAATAGAGGGACACTTGCTTATTTAAATTTAGCAAAAGAGGTGATGGATAATAATGGAAAATAAAAAAAGAGCCTTAGGACGAGGTCTAGAACAATTATTTAATAGTGAAAATTTAGATTTTGAAAATTTTGAACAAAAAATATATGAGGCTTCAACTAACGAGGAAATAATTGAAATTCCTTTAAATGAATTACGTCCTAATCCATATCAACCACGGAAAGTTTTTAAAGACGAAGCATTAGCAGAGTTGGCTGAATCAATTAAACAAAATGGCGTTTTCCAACCAATTATTGTCAAAAGAAGTATCAAAGGATATGATATTGTTGCTGGGGAAAGAAGATTTCGAGCTTCAAAAATAGCCGGACTTGAAAAAATTCCGGCGATTGTTAGAAGTTTTACTGATCAACAAATGATTGAAATTGCTTTATTAGAAAATCTACAAAGAGAAAATTTAAACGTTATCGAAGAAGCTTTAGCTTATCGGAAAATGATTGAGAAATTAAATCTAACCCAAGAAGAGTTAAGTGCTAAAGTAAGTAAAAGTAGAAGTCATATTACTAACATTCTAGGACTTTTAAGGCTTCCTGATGAAGTTCAAACAATGATTGTTAATGGTGAAATAACAATGGGACATGCTCGGGTGTTAAGTAAGTTAGAAAATACTGATCAAATTATTACTTTAGCTAATGAAATAAAAGCAAGTAAAATTCCTGTTAGAGAAGTTGAAAAAAGAACTAATATAGAGGATTTTGAAAGAAAAATTAAAATTAGACGAGCTATAAAAGAAGCTAATAAAGATTTTGAATATGTTGAAAATTTATTACGTGATAAATTAGATACTAAAATTAAAATTCATGAAAATAAAATTGAAATATCATTTAACAATGTTGCAGATTTAAATAGGATTTTAGAAATATTAAATGTAAAGGAGTAATTTATGAAACAAATAATTGAAATAATTATCAATGAAAAAATTATAATTCCTTTAGTAATTATTTTTGTTTCTGTTTTATGTTATTATTTATTTGTTAAAGTAATTAAAAAAATATTTAAATTTCGATCTGAAAAAATAAATGTTAAAAAACAAAAAACATTAATGACCTTTTTTAGTAATATTATTAAATATATAATTATTATAATTGGAAGTTTAATGATTTTAGATATTTATGGAATTGATACGAAAGCCATTATTGCTTCTTTAGGTGTCGCCAGTTTTGTTTTAGGGCTTGCATTTCAAGATTTAGTTAAAGATTTTATATCGGGAATTGCTATCGTTATGGATAATACTTATAATGTTGGTGATTGGGTAACAATTAATGGTTTTTTAGGAGAAGTAACTGCTTTAGGGATGAAAACCACGCATTTAAAAGCTGAAGATGGCAGAGTATTAATAATTAATAATGGTTCCATCTCAAATGTTATTAATCATAGTTTAGTTAACAATAAAATTTATTTTGATATAAGTGTTTCACATGAAGAAAAGGTTTTAGAATTTGAAAAATTATTAACTAAATTATGTTTAAAATTAAAACCTGAAATTAAAAATATTACTAGTAATATTGAATTTATGGGAATAGAAAAGGTTACCGATACTTCAGTGGTCTTTAGAATTATGGTTGATGTAAAACCTTTAACTCAAAAACAAGTTCAAAGGGAATTTAATAAATTAATGTTATTAAATTTTAAGGAAAATAATATTAAAGCCAATATATCGGTGGTTAATAATGGATAATAAATATCAATTAAATAGTGTTGTGATGATGAAAAAAGGACATCCCTGTGGTGCTAATGAATGGGAAGTTATTAGGCTTGGGGCCGACATAAAAATAAAGTGTATCAAATGTGAAAGAGTTATTTTGATACCACGAATTGAATTTAATAAAAAAATTAAAAAGGTAATTAGTTTTTAGGAGGAATTATGATTAAAGAACAAAAAGTAACTAGAACGTTATCGCCAATTGTCGTGATGATAACATTAATACTATTGTTGTCTTTAGGAAGTAGTTTATTATCTATTTTGAATTTAGATAGTAATAAAACTTCGATAATTAATGGTAATTTAGAAACGTCAATTATTGTTGTTAAAAATGTCTTTACAAAAGAAGGGCTTATTCATTTTTTTAATAACATTATAACCAATTTTAATTTACTTAAATCATTAACCTTAATTATTTTATCTTTAATAGCTGCTAGTATTGGTAAAAACAGTGGATTGTTTAAGCATCTTTTTAGTCCACTTAAAAAAATGAAATTTTCGGTCTTAACCTTTTTAGTAGTGTTAATTAGTGTTCTTTCGACCATTATTGGTGATTATAGTTACATTATTTTATTACCCTTAGTTGCCGTTTTATATGAACATTTGGAAAAAAATCCTGTTTTAGGAATTTTAACTGTTTTTTTAGGTATCTCTTTAGGATATGGAACAGGTATTGCTTATAACTATAATAATTATTCATTGGGATTATTAACTCAAATATCAGCAAGTATTAGTGTTGATACAGCATATAAATATAATTTGCATTCCAATTTATATATTATGTTGTTTTCATCTTTGCTAATATCTTATCTTATAACCGTTTTAGTTAATAAGTATCTAGTAAAAAAACTTTCAAATCCTGAACCTTATTCTGATGACCTAAATATATCTTTAAAAGCTTTAATAACATCAATCTTAATCGGTCTTGGATGTATATTACTAGTTATATATTTGATTGTTCCTAAGTTTAATGGACTATTATTAAATAATGGTGAAGAAAGGTTTGTTGCTCAATTATTTAGTTCAAATGCCCCTTTTTATGAGTCTTTTGTCTTTATCTATTTGTTAATTATAACGATTTGTAGCGTTATTTATGGATTTATTAGTAAAAATTTTAAAACCTCTCATGATTTTAGTTTTGGATTAACTAAAGATATTAATAATATAGGATATTTATTTATAATGTTGTTTTTATACTCAATCCTTTTAGGGATCTTAGATTGGACTAATATAGGTGTGTTTATTACTAACAAATTAATAACGTTATTAACGGTTTTAAATTTTACAGGGTTACCATTAATTATTATAAGTTTTATCTTTGTTATTTTAATGAGTCTTTTATTACCTAATGCTATTGAAAAATGGAGTTTAATTTCTCCTTTAATGATTCCGTTATTTATGAGAGCTAATATATCTCCTGATTTTACTCAGTTTATCTTTATGGTTGCTGATGGAGTTGGAAAGAGTTTAACACCTGTTTTTATCTATTTTATTATCATGATTGGTTTAATTAAAAAATATAATAAGGGGGATAAAGTTAGTTTGTTTGGAACTATTAAATTATCATTACCAATTATTTTAACCACAACTTTATTATGGATTTTAATTTTAATAATTTGTTATATATCTGGAATTCCCCTTGGAATTGAAACATATGCGACTATGTAACAAGGTTAATAAAACCTTGTTTTTGTATACTTCTGATTTATTTGGTAAAATTAGTAATATGGAGGATTTGATATGACATTAAGCCATTATTTTTTATTATTTATTGCTTATTCTTTTTTTGGTTGGACAATAGAAATTGTTCATCATGTGGCTAAGAAAGGAAATTTTGTTAACCGTGGTTTTTTAATTGGACCATACTGTCCGATATATGGTTTTGGAGGGCTTTTGATTACCGTCCTACTTA
>CAZIFR010000059.1:0-5844 GCA_964539185.1 uncultured Muribaculaceae bacterium
ATAAAAACAATAAAATAGTATTTATTTAACAGTAAAGTAATAAACAATAATAGGAAGGAGATATGTAAGTTGAGTTTAAAGTTTAATATAAACAAATTAAATTTAACTCTTTTAAATAATAATTTTTGCATCAAAGATTTGAATGATAAAATACTATATTTAAGTGATAATTTAAAGGGAATGCTTGACAACATGATTTTAATAATTGATAATGTGTACAATTATAACAATTTATATTATGAAAAACAAAAGACAGAAGTAACCCTTGATAATGAAACTTATTATATAGAAACATATACTGATATAACAAAACATTATAATGAAATTATAAAATTAAATAAGATTATTAGAAGTTTAAAAAGTGAAAATATTAATTTAAAAATAGATGAAGTGACTAAGTTACCAGTTCGAAAAGAGTTAAATAGTTATCTTGAAAGAACAAAATATACAAAAGATACAAAGATATTTGTAATGTGTGATATTGATAATTTTAAAAAAGTTAATGACACTTATGGTCATGTGATAGGAGATTTATTTTTATGTCGTTTCGGACATCATTTGTTAGATAATGTAAGAGTTGAAGATTTTGTAGGTCGTTATGGTGGTGAAGAATTTTTACTTATTTTTAACACTGATAGTATTGATGTTGTTGTGACAAGACTAAATAAAGTAATATCATCATTAATGGAAGATAAACTGTTAGAAAAATATCAGTTAAACAATGTAACTTTCTCAGCTGGGATGTATATTTTAAAAGCTAATAGTGATACTAAACTAGCTATTGAAAATGTTGATAAAGCAGTTTATTATGTTAAAATAAATGGGAAGAATGGAATTGCTATTTATGATGATGAAAAGAATGATTTTACAATGTTAGGTAAGTGAATTTAACATTGTTTTTTTTCTTATATAATGATACAATGAAAATAGAAAGAATGATAATATGAATGAATATATAAACATAGGATTAACGAATAATGAAGTTTTAGAAAGAAAGCAAAAAGGGCAAGTTAATTTTGATTCTACTGTTAAAACTAAATCAATTCCGCAAATAATTAGTGAAAATGTTATAAATCTTTTTAATATTTTAAATTTTTCTCTGGCCATTTTAGTTTTATTAGTTGATTCATATAAAAATTTGCTTTTTATTGGCATTGTTATATGTAATACGTTTATTAGTACTATTCAAGCTATTAGATCAAAACGAGTTATCGATAAATTATCGATTATCAATAGTCAAAAGGTAAATGTTTTAAGAAATCAAAAACAAATTGAAATAACCATTAATGATATTGTTTTAGATGATATTATTCTATATAAACCAGGTAATCAAATAGTTACTGATGCTATTATATTAGAAGGAAATATCGATGTAAACGAGTCTTTTATAACGGGAGAGGCTGATTTAATTAATTATCAAAAAAACGATAAAATTAAATCAGGAAGTTTTATTGTAGCTGGAAGATGTAAAGTAAAAGTAATTAGTGTTGGAGCTGATAATTATACTAGCATTATTACTAAGGGTACTAAATATGTCAAAAAAATAAATTCTATTTTAATGAAATCATTAAATCAAATTATTAAAATGATTAGTATAGTTATTGTTCCTATGGGTTTAATGTTATTTTATAATCAATCTAATTTAAGTGGTAATAGTACTGAACAGGCTGTTTTAAATACAGTTGCAGCGTTAATTGGTATGATTCCCGAAGGATTAATACTGCTAACTAGTACAGTATTAGCAGTATCAGTTATTCGTCTTTCAAAACTAAATGTTTTAGTTCAAGAACTATATTGCATTGAAATGTTAGCCCGCGTTGATACTATTTTTTTGGACAAGACAGGAACTATTACAACTGGTAAGATGAATGTAGAACAAATTATACCACTAGATAATAATTATAATCTTGAAGAATTAATGGGTAACATTGTAAATTATTTAGATAATGATAATGAGACAATTAATTCTTTAAAAAGGTATTTTCGTCCAAAAGAAAGCTATCATTTTATTAAACAAGTTCCTTTTTCTCCAGTATATAAGTACTCGGGGGTTTCTTTTAAAGAAGGCCATTTTATTATTGGAGCACCAGAATTTATATATAAAAATAAAATTAATGAAATAATAGATTATCAAAAAAACTATCGTGTTTTATTAGTTTGTTCGACTAATAATTTTAAGGACTTAAATACTCAACCAATTGCAATTATTTTAATCAAAGACGAAATAAGAAAATCTTCTAAAAGAATTTTTGATTATTTAAATAATCAAAATGTTGATATTAAAATTATATCAGGTGATAATATTAATACTATTAAAAATATTGCTGCAAGGGTTGGTTTAAAACAGATAAAAGGCATAGATGTATCTAATATTGATATCAATTACAATACGATTATTAGTCATAACCTTTTTGGGCGAGTTAGTCCTGAACAAAAGAAACAAATGGTTAAAATAATGCAGGATAATAATCATGTTGTTGCTATGACTGGTGATGGAGTAAATGATGTTTTAGCGTTAAAACAAGCTGATTGTAGCATTACTTTTAAATCTGCTACTGATGCTGCTAGAAATGTCAGTCAATTAGTTTTAATGGATTCAACTTTTGATAGTATCCCTAAAACCATTGAAGAAGGAAGAAGGGTAATTAATAACATTCAAAAATCAGCAACATTGTTTTTATCAAAAACTATTTATGCCTTTCTTCTAACCTTTATTTTTATGTTTGTTAATTTTAATTATCCGTTTGAACCAATTCAATTGACTTTAACTAATTTCTTTACTATTGGTGTCCCGGCTTTTGTTTTAGCTCTAGAACCTAATCAGAACAAAGTTGAGGGTAACTTTTTATCCAGTGTTTTTAGTTTTTCATTTCCAACGGCTATTACGATTGTTTTAAATATAATTATTATAACGATTTTTAGTAAATACTTACATCTTAATGATGATCAAGTTCCAACTCTTTGTGTTATTATGACTGGATTTACAGGCTTTTTATTACTAATTAGACTATGCTTTCCTCTTAATAAATTAAGATTTGTTTTAATTAGTACATTAATTTTTGGTTTTTTATTTAGTATTGTAGGTTTAAAAACTTTGTTTTCCCTAACAATATTAAATCACAAAATGTTTATATTAATTTGTGCTTTAATATTTTTATCAACTTTATTATTTAATTATATAAGTATACTAGTTAAGAAGGTTATTATAAAATATCATTATTTGTTTGAATAAAAAATCTACTAAAAGTGTTAATTTACAATAAAATGATAATAAATAGTAAAAAAAATGGAAAAATATGTTATAATTTAGGTATTATTAAGTACTCAAGTTTGATGTTATTGACATATAAAAAAAAGTATTTAATTGGGAGGAATTAATTATGAGTGAATATATAGCAAATTTAATTAAAAGAAATCAATTAGCTTTTGGAAATATTAGTGAATATCATTCTGTTGATAGACAAAAATATTTAAATAATATTAAGTGGGCAATTGCTTTAAATCAAAGATTAAATACTTTAGATTATCAGGAAAGAGAAAAAACAATGGAATATATTAAAAAAGTATTAAATAATGATTATGTTGATTTAGCAGGTGGGGTTATAGAAAAACCTAAAAAAAGATAAAATATATTTTACAAAAGACTGAAAATAATATAAAGTAATAATTTTTTCAGTTTTTTGTGTATATTATTGACTATTTAAATCATTTATGAGAAAATTAATAAGAAGTATTTAATGACAAATTACTTTATAAAAACATACAATATATTAAATGGGTCCATAGCCAAGCTGGTAAGGCATGGGACTGCAACTCCCCGAGCGTCGGTTCAAATCCGGCTGGGCCCTCCATAATGACTATTTCCAACTTCTTTAAACTTAGTGTTTATGGGAGTTTTTGTTTGCTAAAGTGTTCTTTGTAACTGCAAGAAAAGTGCAAAATTCCTGTGCAAGGTGGCAGTGCAGGAAAAACACAAAAAAGCTATGCAAGATTATTGCAAAAAAGTGTATAAAAAAATGTAAAAAATCCGCAAGAAAAATGCAAAATTTTTGCAATAAAAGTATGTCAAGGTATACTTTTTTTTAATAATAATGGTATAATAAAAGCAATTCAAAAATGAAAAGAGAATCCTTTAAAATAGTGATTCCCTTTTATGTTTATATAAATAGAGTTTATAATTTAAAACAAATTATTTTCTTTAATCATTTCATCACAATAGTCGCATCTATATGTCTTTTCTTCTTTATTTATTAAGATAAATTTATGGTCAATATTCTTTTCAATAGAAGTAATACATCTTGGATTTTGACATTTAACAATGTTGATAATTTGATTAGGAAGACATGGTTGATATTTCTTTTTAATCATTTCATTTTCGATAATATTAATTGTAATATTTGGATCAATTAAACCTAAAATATCTAAATCGATATCAATTTCATTTTCGATTTTGATAATATCTTTAGCAATCATTTTATTACTTGGAACATTCATGATTAAAGCAACACGATAATTAACTTTATCAAGTTGTAAAAAGTTAAAAATATTAATTCCTTTCCCCGGTTTAATATGATCAATGACGATACCTTTTTTAATTCCACTAATTGTTAACAAATTTAAAACCTCCTTATTTAATTCCTAACAATTTTAAGATGAGAGCCATTCTAACAAACATTCCATACCTGGCCTGTTTAAAGTAGATTGCTCTTTTATCATTATCAATTTCAGTACTTATTTCATTTACACGAGGTAGGGGATGCATAATGATTAAATCCTTTTTCGCCTTTTTTAATTTACTATTATCAAGGATAAAGACATCTTTTAATCGCAAATAATCATCTTCATTAAAAAAACGCTCTTTTTGAACTCGAGTCATATAAAGAATATCAAGATTATTGATAAATTCCTCTAAATTATTAGTTTCAATAAAATTAATATTTTTTTTAAATAAAACATTTTCTTTTATATAGTTAGGAATTTTTAATTCATCAGGTGATATAAAAACAAATGAGATATTAGAGTAATAAGTCATTGCTTTAATTAAAGAATGAACAGTTCGACCAAATTTTAAATCACCACATAAACCAATTGTTAAATTATTTAAATGTCCCTTTTCTTTAAGAATTGTCAATAAATCAGTTAAGGTTTGAGTTGGATGGTTATGACCACCGTCACCAGCATTAATAATTGGAATATGGGCATTTAAACTTGCTATTTTTGGGGCGCCTTCTTTTGGGTGACGCATAACAGCAATATCAGCATAACATTCAACAGTTCTAATCGTATCGGCAATATTTTCACCTTTAGTAACAGAACTTGAATTAGCATCAGAAAAACCAATCACCTGCCCACCTAAGCGTAACATAGCAGCTTCAAAACTAAATCTTGTTCTGGTACTAGGTTCATAAAAAAGAGTTGCTAATAAATATCCCTTGCAACTATCAGCATATTTTTGGGGATTTGTAATGATATCGTTGGCAAGATTAAAAATTTCTTCTAAATCATTTTTAGATAAATCGCTAGGATCAATTAAACTTTTACCTTTTAAAATAATTACACCTCTTTCTTTGAAGGGTTAACATTATAGTATTAAAAAATATGAAATAAAAAATTTCATATTTTATAATAGATTGTTTAATTTTTTTGAAAAGCAAAAAGCTAAATTATAAAACAAGATATTATTAATAGCCCTTTTAAATTTAAATTTTTTCAAAAAAATCACTTCCTAACAAATTATACTATAACGTATTGTCAAGAGTCAATCTTTTTTAAAATTAAATTTAAATTCGCGTTCATTATTATTTGAATTTCCGTTTTTAGTATTTATTCGGAAATTAGTCTAAT
>CAZIFR010000060.1:0-5576 GCA_964539185.1 uncultured Muribaculaceae bacterium
TTTACTACTTCCATAATAATTAAATGGTTTATAACTCGTATTAGCTTTTTTATTGACTTCTTTCATATAATATTCAACAACATTGGGTAAAGCATCATAATATTTATTTCTAACTTCCGTTGCTTGAAAATAAATATCATCATTTTGATTTGTTCCATAAGTCCTAGGATTTATTGGATTAATCACTCTTTTTCTAAAATTATCTAAAGCTTCATAATCGATTAAATCAGTATAATCTTCCTTATCTAAATATTCGATTTTATTAATTTCATGACTGGTTCTAAAACCGTCAAAAAAATGTAAGAATGGTAATGATGATTTTATGGCAGATAAATGAGCGATTGCAGATAAATAAACACTATCTTGGACACTTGAAGATGCTAAAATAGCAAAGCCAGTCGTTCTAGCTATATAGATATCTTGATGATCACCTAAAATAGATAAAGCATGGGTAGCAATACTACGAGCAGCTACATGCATAACACATGGTAACATTTCTCCAGCTATTTTATACATATTAGGAATCATTAAAAGCAGTCCTTGACTAGATGTATAGGTACTTGTCAAACAACCAGCTTTAAGTAATCCATGAATCAATCCAGCTGCACCAGCTTCACTTTGCATTTCAATCACTTTAACTTTATCGTTGAAAATATTTAATTTTCCATTTTTACTCCATTCATCTAAATGTTCAGCCATTGGACTAGAAGGAGTTATTGGATATATTCCAGCTGCTTCTGTAAACATATAAGATGTATAGCTACATGCTTCATTCGCATCAGAAATCATTTTTTTCATTATTATCACCATTCTAAGTATATCATTTTTTAACCCTTTTATAAATAGTTTCTAGACTTATTGATAAACAAAATAATTAAAATTATGCTATAATATTTTTAGTGGAGATGATTTTATGAAATATAGTAAACTATTATTAATGTTATCACTACTGGCTGTTATGATGATAGGTTGTACTAATAAAGATGAAACAACACCTTATGAAGAAGATGAAAAAATTAGTGCATATACAGAAAATGATACTAAAATAATAAATGAATTTAATCAATTGGAAACTAAATTAGATAATGCTATTAGTGAAGAGTCTTTAGAAACAGAAGATAAAGCTAAAGGAGTCTTTATTTTAATTGTCGATTTTGTTTTTTATGAAGGTGAAATAAATAATGTTACTTTTGATGAATTAAGTGATGCCGGAAAAGAAAAAGTTTTAAAAATAGCTACTTCTATTGATGATAAAATTAATTTGAAGTATCCTGATTACAAAAATACGATAGTTAGCACAGCGAAACAAGCCTTTAATAAAGCAAGTGAATTAATCAAAAAGGGTGCTACTAATATTAACGATTTTTCACAAGATAACTTCAGTAATGAATACTATAATTCAATTATTTTAGTTAAAGAAAACTTAATTTATTATACAAAAAAAGCTTCGCCAATTATTGGAGAAGTTAGTCAAATTTTTTACCAAGCGACTAAAAGTAGTATTACAACTTGGTATGATTTAATAAAAAATAGATAGTTTTATTCATTAATAATTTCTACTTCATCATTCGTTTTCAACCAGAAGGCATTGGCATCATCGGTGTCTAAATGTAACTCGAAGTAGGCTTCCTCACTAATTTTTAAATAAACATTATCGATAATACCGCCTTTAACACCACCAATTTTAACCTTTAAAGTATCTTTTAGGCCGTATTTTTTTTTGTCCTCTTCGGTTATATGAATATGACGATTAGGAATAATACAACAGTTTAAGGTTACACTTCCCTTTGATCCGATAATGGTTACTTCCTCACTACCTTCTACATCTCCAGAAGTTCTAATGGGTGGATTAATACCTAATTTATAAGCATCAGTTTTAGATATTTCAACTTGGGTATAATTTCTAATTCCCCCTAATACGCGAACCCTCTTAATAACATCTTTATCAGTTTTGATATCGACAAAATATTTTGATGCAAAGTTGTGAGGTTGCTTTAAAGCAAAATCCATTTCCATATCATTTTCAAATAAAACATTAAAATCTTCTTTTTTTAAATGAACATGACGATTAGAAACGCCGACAGTTATTTTCATATTCTTATTCTCCTTTAATAAAATAATACCATATAAATTTCATTTTTTCAATTGCTTCTTTCAATATAGCATATTTGTCATTCTTTTGAAATATATTGTAAAGGAAAGGATGATATTTATGAATAATGCTTATTTTGGAAATAATCCGAATGTCTTTAGGCAACAACCCCCTCCACCAACCAGTGGTTTTCAAGAGATGAATTTACCAATGGAACAATCTTATATTGAAAATATTTTAAGATTAAATAAAGGTAAGAAAGTCAGAGTTCACCAAACATTTCCCGATTCCAATCAGTGGAGGGATATGGAATTTAAAGGTATCATTGAACAATCAGGACGTGATCATATTATTTTGAGTATACCAGAAACTGGTCTTTGGGAGGTTTTACTGATGATATATGTTGATTTTATATCCTTTGATGAACCGATTAATTATAGTCCAGAATTTTATCCAAATAATTGAAAAAAAGGAATTTATTTGATATAATTATTATTGGTGAGTAATAATGGAAGTGTTTTTAGCAATAGTTATCGTTTTTATTATCATATGCCTGATTTTAATATGGTTTTTTTGGACATATAATAATTATCAAAATTTAATTATTAGAATTAATGAAGTGGAATCAAGGATAGATTCAACCTTACGAAAAAGATTTGATTTATTAAATAAATCAATTAACATTATCAAAGCTAACGCAAATGAAAAAGGTGATGTTTTAGAAATTATCGTTAAATTAAGATCGAGAAAATTATCCAATTTTGAATTAGATCGATATTTATATGAAGCTATTAATGAATTTAATAATTATATTGAAAAACATAAGGAACTTAATAATAATGAATCCATTATTAAAATAGATTCTGATTTAAATAAAACAGAACATGAAATAAATGCTTTTAGAAAATACTATAACGATAATATAACTAAATACAATAAATTAATTAAAAAATTCCCAACTAATTTAGTAGGAAACATATTAAAATATAATGAGAAACTCTATTTTGACGGTAAAAACATGAGTGATGATATCATTAATGATTTTAAGCTATAGTTTACTTGTTCTAAGTGAACTTTTTTTATGTTGATTAATAATAATTACTAAAACAATTACTGCTCCACTAATTATATAATAAACATATTTATTATCATTACTAATTTTTTCTTCCTGTTTTTTATTGCTACTATCAATTTTGATAACATATTCGCCATCACTAGAATACAAATAGTTTTCTTTAGCATATCTAGCTACATATTCGGGATTATTTAATTTAGTTATTTCAATTTTTAAATCAGCTTTTTGTTTTTGTAATTCTAATAAACTTTCGTTTAATTTAACCTGCTCAATTTTTAATGATGTATAACCAACTATATAAGTGACAAAAGTAAAACCAAAGTAAATAATCCCTACAAATGATAAGGATCCAAAAATAATTAATCTGCGCTTTGACTTTTTACTTACTTTTGCCATATTAGTCACCTCTAATTCTATACAATTTGATTATATCATTTTTTTTTTATTAAAACAATCACAACCTTTTTAATAAACATATAGATAAAAAAACCTATTATAAAAATAATTAAATAATATGGATGAATAATGCCATAGTTCAATTGTTCTAATATTAAAAAGTAAACTATCGAATTAATCAGAACAAATGCAAGAGTTGCTATTATTTGTTTTGTTTTTTTTAATTTAAAAACAAATTTACTGATAATGTCTAAAGAAAAGCTAAAAAAAATACCGTAGAAAAAAGAAAAAGTAAAGGTTATTAATTGTGTATTTAAATTCATTTAAATAATTTATTAAATAACCCTTCTTCTTTTTTTTCTTTATCAGTATAATTTAAACTAATAATAGTCCCTTTAATAGAAACATTTCCTTGATAGGTATCTAATTTAATTATTTCTAGATTTATTCCTTTAATAATAATATTACCCATTGTTGTGACAAGCAAAAATTCTTCATTATCAAAGCTTTCGATTTTTTTTATTCCCGTTAGAATAATGTTTTTTCGCTCTTGAATTGTAATACTATGTGTTAAACTTGCAATACTATCCTTGTCCATATAATCACCTATTTAAATATATGAAGAAGATAAAAAAAAATACCTTATTCGGCATTTTTATAAGCTTCCAACACTTTTTCTTCAAAAAGTTTTCTTGTTTCCTGATTAATAGGATGAGCTATATCTCTATATTCTCCGTTGGCTTTTTTTCTACTTGGCATAGCAATAAACAAACCTTCGTTTCCTTCAATAATTCTAATATCATGGACTGCAAAACAATCATCTATTAAAACGGAAGCCTTTCCTTTCATTCTTGAGTTTTCCTTTTCTTCTTTTCGAACTGTTACTGATGTAATAAGCATATAAACACTCCCTTCGGTAATATTACAACTTAAGTATATAACATTTTTTTTTAAAAATCAATACTTATAATCGATTTTTATTGTATTTGTTATTATATCAGAATATGAAAAGGATCTCATTGTTTTGCTTTCTAATTCAACTAAAAAAACACTATCGTATATTTCTTTGATAATAACATTAAATTTTTCAAATTTATTTCGTCCTAAATTATATTTAATCACAACCTCTTCCCCCAAATAGTCGTTTAATTTACTTCTTATTTCACTTATCATCATTTATCTTGGATATCCTATATACATTGTTCCTTTAGTAATAACTCCCCCTAAGCCATTTTTACCATATTTAGTATTTTCTAATATTGATTTTAAATCAATTTCATTACTAGCATCAGATAAGCTCATCTTAGTAGCAATAATAGCTGGATCAAGGGCATGAATATTAACTCTTTTCGGACTACTAGCAAAATTCGCTCCAGCTTTAATTAACTCTTCATAATCAGATTGACAAGCACCAGCTATGATAATTAGTTTATCATGGCTTTTTTCAAACTTCCTCGCTTCTTTTACCGCTTGAACAAAGTTTTTACTATTTTTATAAGCCTTGATATCATTGATATCCCCTTTCTTTTTATAATAAGCATCATGCCCTGTTATAACAACAATATTAGGATTATATTCTTCTAACCACTCAGATATATATAATGGAACTTTTTCTTCAAGTTCATTAATTCCCATTGCCCAAATACTTGCCTTTCTATAATAGTCTAGACATCTTTTTAAATAATCCTTATCGGCATCAATATGCAGTATTTTACCTGGAAGATAAAAATAATCACCTCTATTTAATTCATCTTTTGGTTCAATCCGTTCGATAAATTCTACATCATCAGTTTCTTCATCTTCAAAAACTTCTAAATCTTCTAAAACACTATCAGCAATTAATCTAATATTTACTCCTTTTAAATAAGCAACTTCATTTTCAATATCGGTTATAATAAAAACGGTATCATTATTATACGACTTTCTTGTTACTACATCACCTATTTCAAAATTCATTTTATCACCAATAAAGTTTATGTTTAAAAATTAAAAAAAGACTATAAAAGTCTTGAA
>CAZIFR010000061.1:0-5560 GCA_964539185.1 uncultured Muribaculaceae bacterium
TCGAAAACTTTATTAAAGCCTCCAATTACAGCTCGTTTCAAATATGTTTCGGGAGCAATTCTTAAATAAACATCGATATCTAATGCATTATGATGTGATTTAAAAGGACGAGCTAAAGCTCCTGATGGTTTATTAATTAAAACTGGAGTTTCAATTTCAATATAATTTCTATCTTCTAGATATCTTCTTATTTGTTTGATAAATTCAAATTTTAATAAGAATCGTTTTCTAGTATTCTCATTCATAATTAAATCAACATAGCGATTTCGGTAACAAGCTTCTGGATCAGTAAGACCATGAAACTTTTCAGGAAGTGGTTTTAGAGCTTTCCCTAAAAAAACAAAGTCTTCAGCTCTAATAGTTTTTTCTCCAGTATGCGTTGTAAACATTTCACCACGAACACCAATATAATCTCCAAGATCAAAAAAATCTTTAAAAAAATTATATTTTTCTTCACCAACCATATCTACTTTAATAGATATTTGAATTGCTCCAGCTATATCTCTAATCGTTAAGAAACTTAATTTTCCCATTTTACGCATTAAAGTAATTCTTCCGGCAACTTTTATTTCTTTAATTCCATCTTCAAGATTAACTACATCTTTTAATTCATGAGTTGTTTCAAATCTTTCTGGATATGGATTCGTTTTTTCTCTTATTTCTTTTACTTTTTCTCTTCTTACTATTTCTTGTTCAGTAAATTCTCTCATTATATCTCCTCAACTTTCGAGTTTGTTAAAATATCAGTTAAACCTAAATGTTTATAACTATATGATATCATAAAACTGTTTATAATTACTACTAAAACTTGGCAAAAGGCTAAAAAATTGATTAAAACAAAATAAATATTACTATTTAATAATAAAAGTAAAAACATTAATATTAAGTGTCCTAAACCAGTAGCAATAAAATTTCTAATTAATAAGTCTTTAATTGTTAATTTATCCTTGGTTATTTTTAATTTCATTAATCTTAAACCAATCGTTTGTCCATCTTTAAAATATGGGAGTAAAACCATAAATACAATTATTATTATTACCATACTTACATTTACAATGATATTAGCTTTATCTATTTCATGGTTTAATTTAATGAATTCATTTTTATAATTAGTGAAATCAATTTGATTTGCAGAATACTGTTCATTTAAAGAAATTAACTGGTTTTTATACTCATTATCTTTTAAAAACATATTCGTTAATGATAAACAAATAATGATAATAATCATATCGATAATATAAGCTAATAATCTTTTATAAATTAATTTCATTTACAAACTCCTCAAAATCCATAATCGTTTTAATTTGCATGGCCAGCTTTCGTAATTTACTACTATTAGGAATAGATTTTAGATACCATGCAATATGACTTCGCATCTCTAATAATGCTACTTTTTCTGGTTTAAATTGCAATAAATAATCAAAATGTTTTCTAATCATCATAACTCGATCACTAATAGTTATCTTTAAAAGTGGTTCCCCATTTAAATAATTTAAACATTCTTTAATCAACCACGGATTACCCAAAAGCGCTCGACCAATCATAACAGCATCACATTTAGTTTCTTCTAGCATCCGTTTAGCATCATAACATGATTTAATATCCCCGTTTCCAATAACAGGAATATTAACAGTATCTTTTACTTCTTTAATAATATTCCAATTTGCCAGTCCGTTATATCCCTGATTTCTAGTTCGAGGATGAACAGTAATCGCTTTAGCTCCAGCTTGTTCACATATCATGGCAATTTCTTTAGCATTAATACTATTTTCATCCCAACCACTTCTAATCTTAACAGTAACAGGAGTGGAAACACTTTTAACAACTGTTGATACTATTTCATAAACTTTTTTTTGATCTTTTAATAATGCGCTTCCAGCTTGAGATTTAATCGCTACTTTAGGAACTGGACATCCCATATTGATATCGATAAAGACATTGGGGTATATTTCAGTTACTATCTTAGCAGCTTTAGCTAAAGAATCAGCATTAGAACCAAATAATTGAACTCCAACAGGAACTTTTAAAGTTTCAATCCCATTTAACATATCAAGAGTTTTTTTATTATTTCTAACAATTGCTTCAGCACTTATCAACTCTGTATAAGCTAGACCTAATCCCAATTCAGCAGCAATTTTTATGAAAGCTGGATTGGAAATTCCCGCCATTGGTGCTAAAACAATTTGGTTATTTATTTCTATATTCCCTATCTTCCATTTCAATTAGAACATCTCCCGTCATTTCTTCTGGTATTTCTTCATCTAATAAATATAGCATAGTAGGAGCAATATCTCCTAACTTACCATCTTTTAATCGATAATTACCAGTTATTAAAAAAGGTACTTTATTAGTTGTGTGACTTGTCAAAATGTTATCTTCTTTATCTATCATTTCTTCACAATTGCCATGATCAGCTGTAATGATTAAAGTTCCCTTTAACTGTTTTATTTTGTCATAAATTTTATGAACACAACTATCTAATACTTCACAAGCTGAAATAGCTGCTTGCAAATTTCCCGTATGACCTACCATATCACCATTAGCAAAATTTAAAATGATAACATCATAATTATCCATTATATTTATTAATTTATCAGTTATCAAATACGCACTCATTTCTGGTTCCATATCATAAGTAGCTACTTTAGAAGATGGAATTAAAAGACGATCACAGTTTTTTAAATCCAACTCTTTACCACCATCAAAAAAGTAAGTAACATGGGCATATTTTTCCGTTTCAGCGATTCTGAGTTGTTTATAACCTAAGGAACTAATATAGTTCCCAAATGTATTATCTAAGCTTTCTATCTTATACATTGTTTTATTTATAACTTCATCACTAACTGGCATCATTGTTAATAGTTTTATCGAGACAATTTTTTTTCTTTTAAAGCCAGTAAAATTATTATTACTAAGAACACTTCCTAATTCTCTTAAACGATCAGGACGAAAATTAAAGAAGATTATCCCATCATTATCTTCGACAATACCATTTTCATCTATTATACCAGGCACAATAAATTCATCCGTAATATCATGTTCATAATTATGTTTAATTGCCTCATCGATATTTTGATATTTATTATTAGAATTACCAGTTAATACATCATATGTTTGTTCAATTCTCTCATATCGATTATCTCTGTCCATGGCATAATACCGGCCACTTATAGAAGCTATTTTACCATTTTTTAAATCTAATTTTTTTATATAACTTAAACTACTATTTGGTAAAGTATCTCGTCCATCAGTAAAAATATGTAAGTAAAAAGAAATACCATAGTTAAAACAAGCATCAATTAAGGCTTGAAGATGTTTAAGCGAAGAATGAACCCCACCGTCACTAACAAGTCCCATTAAATGTAATTTAGACTTTTTTTGTTTAATATATTCAATCATTTCAAGCAAATTATCGTTTTTATCAAAACTATGATTGTCGACTTCTTTATTAATCATTTGAATGGTTTGATAAACAACTCTACCAGCACCTATATTTAAATGCCCTACCTCACTATTACCCATTAATCCATCAGGCAATCCCACAAATTGTCCACTAGCTTCTAGTTTGGAAGATGGGTAAGTATTAAATAATTTGTCTAAAAAAGGTGTTCTGGCCTGTTTATAAGCATTCCCTTTTATATTATCATTAATACCAACCCCATCTAATATACATAAAACTAATGGTTTCATATCATCATCTCCTACTAATATTATACCGTAATTTATAAACTTTTAAAAGAAAAAGTGTTGAATTAACAACACTAATTAATAGCTGTTTACAATATATTCAATAATTTCTTTTTCATTATTGATTAATTGTCCATCTAAAATTTTATTTTGAATACTAATATATAATTCTTTTAAAAAGGGTCCTGGTTTTTTATTCAATATTTCACATATTTTATCAGTTGTAATATTAATATCCTTTAAACTGAAAATAGGTAATTCATTATATTTAGTAATAATTAAACATTTATCAATCGCCTTAATTTCACCAGCTAAAACACATATATATAAACCAAATTTATATAATGTGTGATTGTCTAAAATATCTAATTTTAAAACTTCTTTTACTTGTGAAATCAAGTTTTTTTCGTGTTTGGAAAAAGGATAACAGCTAGGCACTTCTAATTGGGCCCATATACCAATCGCACTAGAAGGAACAACCTTTTCAAAATGATTCAATTCTAATTCTTTATATATTTTTAATTCTTTAATTAAATCAATTCCATATTTGCAATTAAAACTATTAAAAATTTTATCCAATTCTTCCTTTTTTCTATTGTATGATAATTTTCTTAATAATTTAGCATGTTTACTAATACTCTTTTTTAGTTCATCATCTAACTTAAAATTTAAGTTAGTAGCGAAACGAATTGCTCTTAAGCTTCTTAAAATATCCATTTTAATCTTTTGATGAGCTGGTCCCACTGTTTTTATAATTTTATTATCTATATCTTGTTTAGCATCTAATAAATCAATTGTTTTTCCATCCTTATCAATACATAAAGTATTAATCGTGAAATCCCTTCGTTTTAAATCTTCTAATAAATCCTTTATATATTTAATTTTAACAGGAAATCGGTGATGTTCATATTTTATTTCTTGTCTAAAAGTTGTTATTTCAAATCTAATTTTTTTATAGAAAACCGTTACACTTCCATATGCTTCATTTGATAATTTACTATTTTTAAAAATAGATGTAATTTGTCTTGGGGTTGCTTCTGTACATATATCAACATCAACTGATTTTGTTCCTAAATACAAATCTCTTGGATAACCACCTACAATATAAGCTTTAAATCCATGGTTGTTTATTAAATTTATAAGGTTAATTGCCGCTTCGTACATAAAATTCACCTCACATGAAAAAAAGGTCTATAACCTTTTTAATTTAAAGCTTCTTTTAATTTAGAGCCAGCTTTAATTACAGCAGCAGTTCTTGCAGGAATTTTTACAGCTTCACCAGTTTTTGGATTACGTCCCATTTTCGCAGGTTTCTTTTTAGCAGTAAAGGTAGCAAATCCAGTTAGAGTTACTTTACCTTCATTTTTTAAACCTTTTGTAATTCCCTTCATTGTTGCATCTAAAGCTCCCATTGCAGCTGCTTTAGTTAATCCTGTTTCGTCTGCTATAAAACTTACTAATTCTTGTTTTGACATTCTTTACCTCCCATAATTTTGCAAGCGCTCTTGCTTACAATCTAAGGATATCATTTTTTCAATATAAAATCAATAGTTTTTCATTATTTTTGGCTTTTTTTGTTATTTTTCTAACAACCACCATGACATTCTAAATTATCAGGGTAACTTTTATATATTATATTGGCTTTACCATTTTCTACAGATACCACTAAATAGTGTTCGACTTTATATATGGTTACAACATTGTTATTTATATCGACATGTTTTTCAAAAAACAAATCCCCATTAGGTTTATAATATAAGGATGAATCGCTGACGTTACCATAGTACAATTCATTACCTTCATCATTTACTATATTGATTCTATATACCGTACCACCAAAGCTTCTAATAAAATTTTTAGTTTGTAATAAAAG
>CAZIFR010000062.1:0-3205 GCA_964539185.1 uncultured Muribaculaceae bacterium
ACTTGTCATTTAAATGATGCGGGTTATGATATTACTGATTTTGATCAAATTTTAGACGAAATAGATGAACTTATAGGATTAGATAAAGTTAAATGTATTCATATCAATGATAGTAAAAATGATGTTAATTCTCATAAAGATCGTCATTCTAATATTGGTTTTGGGTATCTTGGTTTTGATTCGATTATTAAAATTATTTTTAATGAACGACTAAAAAATGTTCCTAAAATATTAGAAACACCGTATGTACCTTTACAAGATGATGGAGATAAAATATATCCACCATATAAATTTGAAATTGAGATGATTAAAACTAAAAAATTTAATCCCAATTTATTAGAAGAGATTAGGAACTTCTACAAATAATAGTTTTTAAATTGAATATATAATTGCTCAATTTTATTATAAGATTCATTATTAATTTGTTTTTTCAACTCATCTAAAATTCTTCTTGGATTACCATGCATAATTGTGCGCCAATCATTTATAATATAATTGAAAATTAGATTGGCTTCGTCGTCATTCAAGGTTATACCATTTTTAACGGCAAAGCTTCTAACATCGCTAACAGACATTCTCTTTATATATTCTTCAATCAACTTATCCATAAACCACCTCTTTATAATATATGAGGGAATAAAAAAATAATGCTTTGGGGGTGAACATATGAAAAAATATAATAAAAAAATTTATAAAATTATTAATAATAAAAATATTGATATTAAAGAAACTATTGAGAAAAGATATCATATATTAATTTATATTATTATATTTGTAATGTTTATTTTATTATCTAACTTATTTTATGTTCAAGTTATTAATTATAATTATTATGTTAACAAATTAAAAACTTTAACAAGAAATACAGTTACCTCAACTAGTACTCCTAGAGGTCGAGTATATGACCGAAATGGCAAAATAATTGTCGATAACGAAGCTGTTAAAGTTATTTATTATAAAAAGCAAAGTGGCATTACAACAGCTAAGGAAATTGAAATAGCATATAAAGTAGCAACGATGATAACCCTTGATTATTCTAAATTAAGTGATTCTAATTTAAGAAATTTCTGGACGAAAATAAAGCCGAAAGAGGCCAAAGACAAAATCACTGATTTAGAGTGGCAACAACTAGAAGAAAGAAAATTAACTAATAATGATATTGAAAACTTAAAAAAAGAAAGAATAACAAAAGAAGAATTAAAAGAATTAACTAAAATGGATAAATTAGCGGCTTATATTTATTATTTAATGAATCAAGGTTATAGTTATGATGAAAAGGTTATCAAAAAAGAAAATGTTACCGATAAGGAATATGCCATTATTGCTGAAAATATTAGTGATATTGAAGGTTTTAACGTTCGTTTAGATTGGATTAGAATTTATCCTTACGGTGATGTGTTTAAAGCCATTTTAGGGTCGGTTTCTACTACAGAAACCGGAATACCTTATGAACTTAAAGATTATTATTTAAGTCATGGATATAGTTTGAATGATCGGGTAGGAATTAGTTATTTAGAATTACAATATGAATCAATACTAAAGGGAAATAAAACGGTATATTCTCTCTTACCTGATGGAAGTAGAGAAATTATCGATGAAGGTAGTAGAGGGAATGATATTGTTTTAACGATTGACATTGAATTACAAAAAAATATCGAAGAAGTATTAAAAAAACAGTTAGTATTAGCTAAGGGTGAGTCTAATACTAAATATTATGATCATTCTTTTGTTATTGTTAGTAATCCTCAAACTGGGGAGATTTTAGCTATGTCGGGAAAACAAATAGTAATGCAAGATTTAGAATATCAAATTTACGACTATACTCCAGGAATTATTACTACTTCTGTTACCCCTGGTTCTATTGTTAAAGGGGCTTCTCATGTTGTTGGTTATAATACTGGAGCTTTAAAAATTAACGAAAGAAGAAGGGACCGTTGTATTAAAATTGCTGACACGCCAATAAAATGTTCCTGGACAACTTTAGGGATGGTTGATGATATTACCGCTTTAAAATATTCATCTAATGTATATCAATTTTTAACTGCTATTAATGTTGGAAAAGGTGAATATAAATATAACGAAGCATTAAATATTAATCCTGATGCTTTTCCTACTTACCGAAATACTTTTGCTGATTTTGGACTTGGAGTTTTAACAGGGATTGATTTGCCAAATGAAAATTTAGGATACAAAGGCACCAGTACTTTAGCTGGTCATTTATTAGATTTTGCTATTGGACAGTACGATACCTATACACCTATTCAGATAGCTCAATATATTAATACAATAGCTAATGGTGGATATCGGTTACAACCATATTTACTTAAAGCAGTATATAACCCTAGTAAAGAAGGTTTGGAAAATTTATTATATGAAAATGAACCAGTTATTTTAAATAAAGTATCTACTGAAGATGAATACATGAATAGAATTAGAGAAGGGTTTAGACAAGTAATGTTAAGTGGTGGAACAGGATATGGTTTGTTAGCTGTTTCCAATTCAGCTGGAAAGACAGGAACGAGTCAAAGCTTTCTGGATATCGATGGTGATGGTAAGATTGATGTTGAAACAATAACTAACACATTTGGAGGATATGCTCCTCATGATAATCCAACAGTATCATTTACGGTTATATCACCAGATATCTATTATAATGAACGTGGGAATGCTAGAACAACGGTTAATAAAAGAATTTCTTATGAAATTTCCCAAAAATACTTTGAATTATACCAATAATTTGTTATAATGATAAATGACCTGATTTAAAGGAGGGATAGTATGGCTAAAAAAGGTGAAGCTAGAGAAAGAATCACTTTACAATGTAGTGAATGTAAATCAGAAAATTATCGTACAGAGAAAAATAAAAAAAATACGACAGAACGTTTGGAATTAAATAAGTTTTGTCCAAAATGTAAAAAAACGACTAACCATAAGGAAAAGAAATAGGAGGAATAAAAATGTTTAATATCAATGATATTAAAAATGGTATGACATTTTTATATGAAGGAAACATTTACCAAGTTTTAGATTTTTTACATGTGAAACCTGGTAAAGGTGCAGCGTTTGTTAAATCAAAAATTAAAAATTTAAGAACTGGTTCAATTGTTGAGAAAACATTTAATACAAGTATTAAATTAGAAAAAGCGATAATTGATAAAAAAGCAATGCAGTTTTTATACGCTAATGCTGGTAGTTATAATTTTAT
>CAZIFR010000062.1:3215-5468 GCA_964539185.1 uncultured Muribaculaceae bacterium
ATATGGAAACTTATGAACAACTGGAATTAACCGCTTCACAATTAGGTGATAATGTTGATTATTTAATTGAAGGATTAAGCATTGATGTAAGTTTTTACAATGGTGAATTATTAGGGATAATGTTACCTGATAAAATAACCGTTGAAGTAACAAAAACAGAACCAGCTGTAAAAGGCAATACAACTAATAATGCTACTAAAGAAGCTGTTATCGAAACAGGACTAATAGTAAAAGTACCATTATTTATTGAACAAGGTGAGAAAATAATTATTTCCACAAATACTGGAAAATACGATTCAATAGCTTAAATCTTGAATTTTTTTTATAAATAAATAATTTAATATTTAATGGAAATAATGAAGTATAGATCCTCAAGAGATAAAGATAGCTTTTGAAACGGCAACTTAGAAAACAGGACCATGTACAACTTTAACGAGTGGTAGTTGTTTTAGCCGTGGTGATGATACAGGTTTATTTACCTTTTTTCGTGCCATAATTACAACCAGACCTCTCAAACAGTATTAGTTGCTAAATAGTAATAAAATTGACAAAGTAAAAAGCTATAAAATTCTATAGCCTTTTTTATTAATTTTTCCAATTAGTAATAATATCACAGTTACCGCTTTCTGGTTTTGGATCAGGTAATTGCATTTTAACAATGGTTGGAATTTTAAAAGCTCGTCCAAAAGCCATACAGGTACCAGGTTGGAGTCCTTTTTGTTTTTCAATAATCTCCATACTAATATTAGGTAACATTCTTTGAATATAATCTAAATCATGAGGATGGCTTATTTTAAAAACAAGGAAATTAGCTACTTGAGCTATAACAGTATCCGATATTTCAACTGGTCGTTGTGAAATTAAATTTAAGATGAGACCATATTTTCGACCTTCTTTAGCTACTCTATCAAAAATGTTATATCCTAACAATTCGATATCATTATCATTTTGAACGTACCTGTGAGCTTCTTCTAAAAAGATATGAAAAGGAATTGTTGCTCTGTTAACTAGATTTTTAGTATAATTAAACAACATTTTAACAAAAGCTTTGGTTACAAATTTAACAAACCAATCTTCGACATCTTCTAAATTAAAGTTGATTATTTGAGCTTTTTGATTGTTTTTATTAATTAATCCACTTATGTATTCATCAATACTTAAGTAATTAGGCATATCAAAGTATTTAGCATATTCACTAATTGATATTGAATGTAAGCGAACTTTTAAAGTTACAGCGCTATTATAGGCGTGTTCATTTTTTAATAATCCTTCTGAAATTAAAGTGAAATTTAAAGCTTTTTCTAAATCTTCTAAGTTATAGGGATTATTACTATTTTCTTCGTATTTATCTAAATTATCGTCAATAAAACTTGAAACATAATTTGTTAGTAAAATACTCTCAGAAAAGTTATCATCATTATTGATTAAAAAGCACTCTCTAAATTTTCTAGTATAACCAACACCCGGGATTATAGCTTCGGGATTAAATTCATTAGTTGTACAACAGTTAAAAATGGAAAATATATCATTTCTTTTACTATTAGCATTTTGATTAGTAAATAAGATATACATAATAGCTTTAGCGATTAAATGATTTTTATAACGGGTAGCTTTATCATCATTAACTGAAAAAATACGAACTAATTTAATCATTGCTTCAATAATCGGTAATTGACTAGGATTATTAGCGTTTAATAAAATAGCAATATCGTCATTATCAAGTAGCCATAGTGGAATATATAATGATTGTCCATCTTTGTCATTTTTATTAGTTGTATAATATTTAAATTGATAATCGGGATCATTTTTTCCAAAATTAGATAAAGCATTATGATATTCTCCGTAAGTGTCAAAAATAAGGATATTGGCTTGATATGGTAAGAATTTTGGATTGGCAAAAATATTTTGCAAAATTCTAGCAACACCACAAGATTTACCACTACCACTATTTCCAATGATAGCTAAATGGTTGCTAAATAAATCATTTATATTGATGTAAATAGGGTAATTATTATATAAAGCCGAAGTTCCTAATAAAAATGAATCAGGATTGTTATGTCCAAATAAAATTTGTAATTCTTCAGTATTAATCATTCTAACTATTGCATTAGTAGTTGGTTTTCTAATTACTCCACCAATAAAACGATTACCTTCAATTTCTCCTAAAAATCGAGCCTTAATCATTTGTGGACTAATATCTTCGATTTCTCCTAATATTTTTTTCATATTATCTTCAAATATTATATGCATATT
>CAZIFR010000063.1:0-5420 GCA_964539185.1 uncultured Muribaculaceae bacterium
GCCGCCAGCGTTCATCCTGAGCCAGGATCAAACTCTCCAAAAAAAAATAATTTTTGAAAATTTAATTTGTCCTAACTAATTTTGAATTGACATTTTGCTCAGTTTTCAAAGATCATTCAGCGCCTTTTATAAACGCGCATTAATAATATATCAAATACCAATTAACAAGTCAAGCATTTTTGAAAAGTTTTTTATTTTTCTTTACAAAATACGCTAATACTTGTCAAATTGTTCCAAAATACACTATAAATTTTCCGTTTTTCACAAAGGCTTCAATAATATATCAAATGAAATTACTTCTGTCAAGCCTTTTTGAAAAAACAATTAAAAGCCAATTATATTATATTATTTGTTTTCAATAAGATTACTAGTTTTTATTAGTTTCATATAATTGGAACAATAATGTTTGTTTTTATTAAAGTTAAAAATTTCAATTCCTTTTAAATAATTTTCGATTAAATCATCTAATGCTCTGTTAATTGTTTTATCTAATTCTTCATTATATCCCATCATTTTGCGATGATAATCATATTCTAAGCGATCTAAAATTTTAAACTCACCATTAGGAAACACTCTTAAATCTAAATCATAGTCAATATATTTAATTGTTCCTTCTTCTATTATAAACGGTGTCGCTATATTACAATAATAATATATACCATCATTTTTTATTTGTGCAATTACATTAAACCATTCTTTATAAAAAAAATACATAATAGCAGGTTCTTTTGTTTTCCACCAATTTCCACTCGATTCAATAACTGTTGTTTTATTGTTTCCGCAGACTATATAATCTTCCTTTATATCTAAAATGACCGCTTCATCCCAAGAGCGGTGAACTTTTCTATTATGTTTATAACATTGAATTTTATATTTTTCACCAACATGTATATTTTGCATAAAATTCTCCTTCCTATACAATTATAATCTTTTTTTAAAAAAAAGAAAAGATTTTCGCTTTTCTATTTAAAATGTTTTATTGCTTCTTGATATTGTAAATCGTTTTCTAAAATAGGATTAAGCTTATAATCATTCCCTAAATCAACTTCTAGATCAGGTTTTATTCCCACCCCTTCAATCCAATTACCATTTGGCGTCAACCACTTTTTAGTAGTAAATTTATATTGAATATCTCCAACCGATTGAAGTTGTTGAACGGTACCTTTTCCATAACTATTCTTTCCTATTATATAAGCATTTAAATTTTCTTTTAAAGAAGCAGCTAAGATTTCACTAGCAGAAGCACTTTCAGAATCCTGTAATATTACAATTTCAAAATCCCTATTAGTTTTTCCTTTTGAATATACCTTTGAGGTTCCATTACTATCTTCTGTTTGATATATAACATGATGGTTGTCAAAAAACAAACTAAGCATATCTTCAACTGATGATAAATGACCTCCTGAATTACTTCGTAAATCAATTATTAATTTTTTAATCCCCTTATTTTCCACTTCATCTAAAATTTCTTTAAATTGGTCATAAGTATTGTTAGCAAATATGGTGATATTAATATATCCAATCTTGTTATCGATTATATGACTGTTGACTGATTTTAAAGTAATCTTTTCTTTTGTCAATGTAACTTTGATTTCTTCAGCTTCTCTTAATAAAACCAAATCCATTGATTTATTTTGACTAACTAAATTAACAAATTGTGCCGATGTCATACCCTCTAAAGATATATCGTTAAATTTAGTTAGAAAATCGCCAGCTTTTATTCCAGCTTTAAAGGCTGGTGTATCTTCATAAACAGAAACAACCATCAGTTGTCCTAAAATATTGTTACTAACTGTTATTCCAATTCCCTCATATGTACCGTCTAAGGTTATGGTAAAAGAATTAGAAGTGTTATCGATAACCCCAGAATAATCATCTAAAGATTGTAACATTCCATTGATGGCACTAGTAATCAAATTGTTTTTATCAATATCACCATAATAATTATTTAAAATATAATTATATTGATCAATAAATGATTGAACTTCTTTATCAGCTTTCGTATATTGATAATCGTTGTTTAGTTTTATTTTAGTTCCTACTAAATAACCAATTAAGCAACAAATTAAAGCCATATTTACAAAAAGAATAACTTTTTCAAATAATTCTAATTTTGGTTTTTTATTATTAACATTTCGTTTTAACAATGATTTTAACGAAATATTTTTAATTAATTTATTTTTTTCATTTTTAATTGGACTTTTATTGATCTCAATCATTTTTTCATTTACTTTTTCGATTTTATTTAATAGTTCTCTTTCACTATCACTTTTTTTTGTCATATGTTATCCATCCTCACAGTAATACTATACCACAAAAACTTCATTTATGTCTATTATATTAAAAAGAAAACACATTTTATATATGTAATGTGTTTTAAAATAAAAGCAATTTACAATGTAAAGTATTTGAAATTATCTTTTTAAAATGTGAGAAAATAAATTAATAACTTAAAAACAATCTTTTATTATTATCATTATGAGTTGCTTTTTTCTCTTTTGTGATACATATTCCAATTATACTATTTTTTTTAATTTGATAACTTCCCGGTTCATAAAAACTAGTTATCGTAGGGTCATAATAGTCGTTATCTCTTAAATTTTTTAAAGTTTCGTTTTTTCCAAAAATTTTTATTTTATCATTCTCAAATTTTTGAAAAAACGTTAAATGTCCACTATTTGAAAAACTTTCCGAAAAAATAAATTTTGTTGCATCATCAGTCATTGATAAATTTGAAATACCAGTTTTAATTTCCAATGTCTCATCATCATTAATAGTTATGTCTTCAGTTACCACTACCGGACAAAAAGACGTGAAAAAATCTAAAGATAATTCATCAATTAACTCTAACATCGCAGCTATATTATTCATAATTTTTGATACTTCTCTATTGTTGTTTTCATTGTATCTTTCATAAAATCTTAATTGATCATATGTTTTTACTGCTGCATCTTTAATTTCTTTAATTAGTTTAAATCTTTCATTATTATTCATAATCAAAACCTCCCTGAAAAATTATATCACTAGACAAATGAAAAATCAAATTACTTAACCTTCGTATTTTTAATAACACTTATAATATTTGATTTTTCTATTTAATATTATTCTCTTGCTATTATTACCTATTAAACATAAATTAGTTTCTGGTTGCTCTTGTTGTTTGCCATATTTTCTTTCATATAAACTTTGAATAATAGCATCTAACCTTAAATAACCTTCATAGCCATGATACCTGCAATTACAAGGATCAATAACCATATTAAGTTTATTATCAATTATACCGAAAAAAACATCATTTGGATCATTACGGACATTATATCGTTTTGTTATAATCGCCCAATCTCCAACTGAATAAAATATATTTTCATAACCCGCTTCTAAACATACCTTGCCATTTAAATCAATAATTCCACAATCGTTTAAACTCAAACTAGTATCCTGATAAACTAAATATTTTCCATTAAAGATGGTTCGTTGAACTTGGTACATCATAAATCAGCTCCGTAGGACATATTATAACACAAAATTTTATAAATATTTCATATTTTTTATGTGTTGCACTTATTATTATAAATTATCATATCAAAAAACCACACCTTCCTGGTGTAGTTGAGGCTTTAATTTAGAAAAAACACTAGCTAATTCTATTATTTTTTACAAAAGTTTTTGGTTTTTCGAGAGTTTCATTACAACTAATAATTCTTTTATTACAACCAATAAGTATTTCATTACAATTAATTTGCATATCTGATAATATAGAAGCCCCATAAAACAGGCAACTTAATGATGCACACCCCAAAGCAACAATAGAAGGCACTAAAATCGATTCTGAAGTAAACATTATTAGTGTCGCACTAGCTCCAACAAATCCTGCTGATGTCAATGCAAAACCACGTCCTATATTTTTTTCTATCTTTTTGCTCACTCGAAGTTTTTTTATCCTATTCGTATAACCTACATTTTCTGAAGTCAGCGCAAAATTACTTTTCGTTTCCTTTTCAATATTCTTATTTACTTGAAGTTTTTTTATTTTACCCATATAAATAATTCTCCTTTTAAATAAATTATAGCAAATAACAAATCAATTATCAATAAATATTTTAAAAAGTTACTTATTCAATATCAGCTAATTTAGATAGCTTAAGTTTTACATCATCCTTACCTTCATAAGCTTCTACTATTTTACCTTTTGAAATTTTTAACAATGTTACATCTTTTAGTTTTAATTTTTCTATATTTGAAACTAAGAGATTAGATTCTCCAGAAACGAACATACTATTTAACGGATTATCTAATTCGGCAAAATAAGCTCTATTAGCATCTTCGGTATTTTTATAAACACTTAAATATGTTTCATATAAAATATTATTATCATCATCTTGTTTCTCAATTAAAACATAATATTTTTCTGGTTGTTGATTTAAAATATTCCCTATAAGAATAACATCATTTTGGAATTGCACCTTAGCTGTTTCATTTGCTTTATCTTTATCATTAATAATTAATGTAAGTCCATAAAAGCCTAGAAATATTACAGAGACAATTATAATTAATTTTATAAAGTTCCCCATTTGATTATCTTCATTAATTGATCCTTTTTTAATTGTATTTTTCAAACATATCACCAATAACATTATAACACATTTTTTAATTAATTTATATTTTTTTATTAAAAAAATAACACTTTAAAAAGCGTTATTTAATTTTTACTATTTTCCAACAGTTGCTGTATTAATAGAATTAGCAATCTCTAGAAGTTCGCTTGCTTCTAAAACATCTGAAACAACATAATAGTCAACACCGTTAGAATTCCATGTAATAGAGGAATCTGATAAAGCACCTACTGTCCCGGTCACAACATAAGGTTCTCCATAAACAGGAATTGTTAAAAAATCTTCAGGAATAGTAACTGTCTCTTGAACAATCATAAATGGATTATCTCCATTAAATGTCAATATTACTCTTTCACCATTTGTTGTTGGTATTTTTTCTTGACCTGTTAAATGAGTATTTGCTGGCATATACATCGGATAAACAATCGATTCAATAGTATCATTAGTTGCAATATCAGTTCCCGTTTTCATATTTCCATTTAAAGTAAAATAAGTATTATCATATGTAGCTTTGTAATCGATACTATTAAACGTCATTTTTATTTGAACAATATCGTTTTCGTTTAATACCTGCACCTCTTTAATATTGGATGATTTATCTAAAAATACTTTTTGTTTGACCATATTTTTATTATTAGAATAATTAACTGCCGTTGTAAAAACATATCCATCTTCCGTTTCTTCAAAAACTCGATTAGAATCATTTTTAAGATCCCTTAATATTGTTTGCAATAAATAAACTTGTGAAGTGTTGTATGGCCATTCACTTTGAAATTTAAAACTTTTGTTTAATGAAGGTGTTAAAAC
>CAZIFR010000064.1:0-5403 GCA_964539185.1 uncultured Muribaculaceae bacterium
AAAACGTTGTTTTGGCTAAAAGAGCTGGATTACTTCATGATATTGGTAAAGCTATTGACCATGAGGTGGAAGGTAGCCATGTTGAATTAGGATCTAATTTAGCTAAAAAATATAATGAACATGATATTGTTATTAATGCTATTGAGTCTCATCATGGAGACGTTGAACCAAATTCCGTTATTTCTGTTATTGTCGCAATAGCTGATGCTTTATCAGCTTCAAGACCAGGAGCGAGAAATGATTCATTAGAAAATTATATTCAAAGATTGCAAGATTTAGAAAAAATAGGTAATGATATGCCTGGAGTTGAAAAATCTTATGCAATGCAAGCTGGTAGAGAATTACGAGTAATTGTTAAACCTGATAAAATTACTGATGTTGAATCATATAAAATAGCTCGTGATATTAAAAATAAAATTGAAGAGGAATTACAATATCCAGGAACAATTAAGGTTATTGTAATTAGAGAAACAAGGGCTTTAGAAGAAGCTAAATAAAAGATGAAAAACAAATAAAATTCTATTTGTTTTTTTGTCTAATCTTTTGATAAAAATTAATATATCCGGGTAAATTATTACTTTATTAATACAATTTATAAAAAAACCATCATATAATAAATTATCAATTGATAATTTATGCCGATTGTGTTATACTACTATTGGTGATGCATAATGGACGTAAATTTGATATTAAGTAAAACAAAAAAAGCAGTACAAGATGCATCATATGATATGGTCCCAACTTTAAAAAATAATATTTCGAGAAGAAAATATGGGCTATCTATGTATGACATAGAAGATTTTATTTTAAAATTAGAAGCAACTGATTTAATTAAAGGACCAGTAGTAGATAGAGATTATCCTAATGAGGTATTATTTGTATTTAAAAGGGAAATAATACCATCAGTAGTATTTTATGTAAAAGTAAAAGAAAGGAATAATCAAATTAAAATTCTATCATGCCATGAAGATGAAAATTAGGAGGGATTTTTATGGAAAATAGAGAAAATCTAAGAATAAGAAAACAAACTATGGAAGTGAAAGGTGTTCTAATTGAATTTGAAGAATATTATAAAGTTGATCCGATAACTGAAGAAGAGGTATTTGATAGAGAACTAGAAATCGAAAATGATTCTAGACTTTATGATATTTATAAAAAACAAAATAATTTATTAACTGTTCAAGAAATAAAAAACACCAGAAAGAAATATGGAATGACACAAAAAGAATTTGCACTATCAATTGGTGTAGGTGAAATAACTGTTCATAGATTTGAAAATGGAGCAATTCAAACCGAAGCTGCTGATGCTATTATGAGATTGAGTGATGATCCTGATAATATGTGTAACTTATTAATAAAAAATCATATTAATTTACCAGAGGAATCTTATCAAAGTTTTATGAAAAAGGTTAACGAATTGCAACGATTAAAAAGACACCATATAGCAAGGTATAATGTTAATGATTTTACTGACCTTGATTTTAACACGATTGATGTTGAAGTTGTTTCGTCATGTTTAATAAAAAAATATAACAATCAATACGATTTATTGAATCAAAAATATAATATTGATGGAAATTTAAATTATGAGTATATTACGCCGCTTAAACTGCAAAAATTATTGTATTATGTTCAAGGGTTATCTTTACATATTTTTGGGAAACCTGCTTTTAATAATAAAATTTTTGCATGGAGTTATGGACCGGTAGTTAATGAAATCTATCAAAAATATAAAGATAATGGTCGTTTTCCTATAGTTGAAGAGAAATGCAATTCAACTATAACTGATGGCTTGAATAAAATAATAGATATAATTATCGAAAGTTATGGTCAAATAGAATCTGGAAGATTAATAGATTTGACACATGATGAGGATCCTTGGAATACTACATTTAGAGATTCTGAAATATCAATAGAAAACATAAAAGATTATTTTAATAAAGTTTATGATAACTAAATAGATAAAGAATCTTTAATGTTATCAATTTAAGAATAGAAAAAAGTCTATTCTTTTTATTGTGTCATGTCTGGTATATACTAGGCATATATATCCAATTTTATATTATAATTTAAACAATTATTAAGTAAAAGCAAACATAAAAGCTAATAATGAAATAATTAGAAATTAAAAAAAGAATAGTAGGTGATTCCTACTATTTTTATCTGTAAAATGGTGGGTATGACCCATAATATGGTCCATAATATGGTCCGTAATATGGCATTGGTCTATATGGACTTGGTCTCCAAAAAGCGGGTGCAATAGCGGCTCCAGTTACCCCACCCAATAAAAAAGGGAAAGCAAAACCGCCTATTAATCTATCGTCTGTATTTTGTGGATGATTTTGATAAGGTAAATTTGGCATGTTTCTAAATTGAGGATTGTTTTGATAATTATAATACATAATTTACTCCTTTCATTTTATATTATGAATATCGTTAAAAAAAGTGAAATATTCAATAATAACTCATATAATTAATTAGGTGATTTATGAAAAGAGTATTTCAAATTATTGGATTAACGAGTTTAATGATTTTAAGTTTTTTAGGAACCCAAAAGTTAGCTGGAGTTATAAAAAATAGTGATGATATTATGAAAGAAATAAAAAGTGTTGCTGATCAGTATATAGTTGAACCTACTAATGCAACTATTGCTGAAAGCACTATTGTTCCTGGCCTAGCTGGAAGTCGTATCAATGTTTTGGAAAGTTATAAAAAAATGAAAAAAATTGATCGCTTTAATTCTGATTTATTAATATATGAAAAAATAAAACCAGATGTTTCGATTGAAGATATTTACAATAAGTATATTGTTAGTGGTAATAAAAATAAAATGGCTGTAAGTTTAATATTTTTAGTTGAAGAAGATGATAATATTGATATGATAATTAAATCATTGAATAAAAATAAAGCTTCCTTTTTTGTTGATTTGGATTGGTTTGAAAAAAACAATGAAACAATAATGGAATTGATTTCAAAAGGTCATACGATTGGTAATTTAGGGGAAAATGGTGATTATGCCACTAACAATGTTAATTGGATGAACACAGTGGTTACTAAAATAGGTCGTCAAAAAGGAACTTATTGTTATAATGATAATGAGAACAGTGTTAACTTAAATCGATGTGCCTTAAATGAGAGTTATACAATTAAACCAACGATTACTATTAACAAGCATTTACTTTCTAATGTTAAAACTAATTTAAGTAATGGTAATATTATTGCTATTGATACTAATGATATAAATATCAAAGAATTATCGTTTACAATTCAATATATTATATCTAAAGGATTTAATATCGTTAGTATTGGAAAAATGATTGAGGAATAAACAAATTATCAAAGAACAAATTATTTTGTTCTTTTTAAATTTATACGTGGTATAATAGTTTAAAAGTTGGTGATGAAATGAATAAATTATTAATAATGCCCAGTAATAAAAAGCAATTTAATTTTAATTGTACTGGATTAATAATTGGTATAACAGGATTAAGTATTAATGTTCCCTATGTTTTTGAATTAACTGATTTAAAGGATATTGATAAAGAAATTTTTATTTTACTTAATAAAAACATGTTCAATTATGATTTAGACAATTTAAAAGAAACATTATTAAAATTAAATAATTATCATATCAAAGGGGTTATTTTTTATGATATGAGTGTTGTTAATTTATACAAGAAATTAGATCTTAATTATGATTTAATTTGGTATCAAGAACATATGACAACCAACTATAGTACGGTTAATTTTATGGTTGATCAAGGAATTAAGTATGCTTATATTTCTAATGATATTACTTTACGAGAAATGAAAGAAATTAAACAAAATACGAAAAGTAAATTAATTATTAATGTTTTTGGATACCTTCCAATTTTTAATTCTAAAAGAACGCTTGTAAATAATTATTTAAAAACTTTTGAACTTAAAAATCAATTATTAGATTCATATTTAAAGCAAGAAGGCAGTTATTATCCAATTACGGAAGAAAATGAGACTGTTTTATATTCTTCCTTTATTTTAAATGGGTTAAAAGAAATGTTAGAACTTGATTATGATTATTTTGTTTTAAATAGTTTTAAGATAGAAGATGATAAATTTGAAAAAGTTATCGATATTTTTAATGAAGTTGATTATAATAATTTAAGTGATTGTGAAGATAAACTAAATCGATTATTTAATAATTTAGGAAAGGGCTTTTTTTATGAAGATACGGTGTATAAAGTAAAATGAAACCAGAATTATTAGCTCCAGCAGGGGATTTAGAAAGATTAAAAATTGCTTTTATGTATGGTGCTGATGCTGTATATATAGGTGGTAATTTATTTAGTTTACGAGCTAATGCTATTAATTTTAATTTAGATGAATTAAAAGAAGGAGTTAAATATGCGCACTGTTTAAATAAAAAGGTTTATGTTACCGTAAATATTATCTTGCATAATAAAGAAATAAGATTGATAAAAGATTATTTAACTCTTTTAGAGAAAATTGGTGTCGATGCGATCATTGTTAGTGATCCAACAGTCATATTATTAGCTAGAAAACATACTAATTTAGTAATCCATCTTTCAACTCAGCAATCAGTTTTAAACTATGAAGCGGTAGAATTTTATAAAAATTTAGGGGTTTCGAGAATTGTTTTAGGCAGAGAAGTATCGAAAGAAGATATTGCATTGATTCAAAAAAAAATTGATATCGAACTAGAAATTTTTATTCATGGTGCAATGTGTGCATCTTTTAGTGGGCGCTGTGTTCTTTCTAATTATTTAACAAAAAGAGATGCTAACCGTGGGGGATGTAGTCAGGTATGTCGTTGGGACTTTGACTTATATGATAATGAAAATCAAATTCAAGGGTCTAAAAACTTTACTTTTTGTTCAAAAGATTTATCATTATTAAAACATATTCCCGAGATTATCGATATGAATATAACGTCGTTAAAAATAGAAGGAAGAATGCGATCGGTTTATTATATTGCAACAGTTATTAGTACTTATCGTAAAATGATTGATGATTATTGGAACAATAAGGATAATTATGAATATAATGAAAAATATGAAATGATTTTAAATAAATGTGCCAATAGGGATTCTGCTATCCAATTTTTTAACGAAAACTATAATGAAGAATGTAATTATTATAACAACCGGATAGAAATTTCTAATCAAGATTTTTTAGGTCTTGTCATAGATTATGATAAGGATTCAAAAATAGCGACCATTGAACAAAGAAATTATTTTAAAAGTGGAGATATCGTCGAATTTTTCGGACCAAATGAAGAATTTGAATATACAATCGTTGAAATAGAAGATGAAAATGGCGTTATTGATGTAGCAAGACATCCACGGCAAATTGTTTATATGAAAGTAGAAAAGCCATTAAATAAAAATTATTTTATGAGAAAAA
>CAZIFR010000065.1:0-5347 GCA_964539185.1 uncultured Muribaculaceae bacterium
ATACTTCACTTATCAAATTATCACTGCTATCCGTTTGATTTAAAGCATCATTACAAGTCACTGTTCCTGTAGAATTAGTTCCCTTTTCAAAACTTATTTTTATTTCTTGCTCTGGAACACTTTCGTTATTACCATTGAAGATTGTATATTTGTATCTTGGTATCCACACAAACATTAAAGATACTTCAGTATCAACATCAATAATATCTCCAACATTTTTAGTTACTCCGTCATTAAAAACTACGACGTTTGCCCACTCTTGATTATCATAATCATACCACTTTTCATTTATATCAGCATAAACCCAATTATCATTTATATATATAACAGGAACCATTTTATTAAATAAGATTGGGCGATTTGCTCCACTATTATCAATATATTCATTACTTGATATTAAACCAGTTTTTAAAAAATCAAAATTATTTGGTTCTTCCTTACTAATTTCACCATTTACATACCAATAACTTTCATTACTTCCTTTTATCGTACATTTACCTAATAATACTTGACTATCTTTAGTATAATGGACTTCTTGACATTCAATAGAAGAATCTAAGTTATTATCATCTAAATCAATTGTTTCATTATATTTACCACCATTAGCTAAATAATTTCCTGTTAATTGGGTTTTGATGCTATCAGCATATAACGATAACTGACTTTTCCGAGCTGATTCTTTAGCATCATTAACGACATTTAAAACAACAGGCGTTGCTATTAATGCTACAACAGCTAATATAATAATAACTGCTAACAGTTCTATTAACGTAAAACCTTTTTTCATTGATAATTCACCTACTTACTATCGTATAAATTATAACACGATAATTTATGTTTAGTCAACATTATAGTTATCCACAAAAAAAAGCGGAATTGTGGATAATTATTTAAATAAATTATTACTGTTAATATTTTATCCACAAAAATGTGAATATATATATAAAGTTCTTATATTTTTAGTTTATTTTAAATATTGTATGGTTTTTTTCCACAAAATGTTGTAAAATAGAATTATCTTTAGGAGGTGCTTTTGTGGATATTAATAACATTTGGAATTCTTTTTTAACAAAAATGGAAAAAGAATTAACTCCTATTTTATATGATATGTGGTTTTCAGAAACCAAACTTATTGAACTAACTGAAGAATACGCTAAAATTTTAGTGCCTTTATCTTTACATAAAAAACATTTAAAAGAAAATTATTATGATGTTATTGAAAAAAACTTTACTGATATTACAGGATCTATTTTTAAATTTGAATTTGTAACAGAAGAAGATTTAAATAATGTGGCCGTTATCGATAGCGCAGAATTAGGTGTTCCAAGTAATTCTCTATTTCAATCGAATTTAGATCCAAAATATACTTTTGAATCCTTTATTTCAGGAAGTAGTAATAAATTTGCTAAAGCCACTGCTTTGGCGGTTGCAGAACAACCTGGAATGATGTATAACCCTTTATTTATATATGGAAATAGTGGATTGGGCAAAACTCATTTGTTACATGCAATTGGTAATTATATTAAAAATAATAGTAACAAAAAAGTTTTGTATGTAACTACAGATAATTTTATGAATGAATTTATTGAAATATATAGAGAAGAAAATAAAAATAATATTAACTTATTAAATAGTTTTAAAAAGAAATATAGAGATGTTGATGTTTTAATGATTGATGATATTCAATTTTTAGAAACGGCTTATTCAACTCAAAAGGAATTTTTTAATACATTTAATGAATTATATACTAATAACAAACAAATCATAATTACTTCTGACCGTTCTCCTGACGATTTAAAAAAATTAGAAGACCGTTTAAGAACGCGTTTTGTTTGGGGATTAATTGTTAATATATTACCCCCTGATTACCAATTAAGAATGAATATAATTGATAAAAAAATTGATAGTAACAATATGAATCAAATATTTCCACAAAACGTTAAAGAATATATAGCAAATAATTGCATTGGTGATATTAGAAAATTAGAAGGGGCTATTACAAGAATAATTGCTTATGCTACAATAATGAATGGATCGGAAATTAATATTGAGTTAGCTACTGAAGCACTGAAAGATTATTTTGGTTTTAATAATACGACTAAAAATAAAATTGAGTTAGTTCAAAAATTAGTTGCTCAAAATTATAATATTACTGTTGATGAGTTAAAAAGTAAAAAAAGAAATAGTGAAATTACTATTCCAAGACAAATTGCAATGTATATATGTCGTAACTATTTAGATGAATCTTTAGTTAGAATAGGATTAGAATTTGGTGGAAAAGATCATACTACTGTAATTCATGCCTGTAATAAAATTAAAAAAGAAATATTAAATGATGATTCTATTAATTTAGAAATCCAAAAAGTTATCAACAAACTATAACACTTATAATCTATATAAAAATATAAGTTTTCAACATAATTAACACTATTAATATAACTATTACTAAATAAAAATATAAAAGGAGCTGAGACAATGAATTTTAAAATTAAAAAAAATATTTTATTAAAACATTTAAATCATGTTATAAAAGGAATTTCATCTAAAAATATAAGACCAATATTAAATTGTATTAAATTTGAATTAACAAATGAAGGATTATTTTTAGAAAGTACTGATAATGATATAGCTATAAAAACATTTATTTTAACAAAGGAAATTGAAAAAGATTATACTTGTGGAAGTTTTGTTGTATATGGAAAATATATATATGAAATTATAAAAAAGATACCTAGTGACATTATTTTTATTGAATATTTAATTGATAATAAAATAAATATTTCAACAGAAAATTCATCATTTTATTTAAATTGTAATAGTATTGATGAATTTCCTAATTTAGATATCGAATTTATAAAAAATCCCATCATTTTAGGAAATAAGATGCTAAAAAATATAGTTACGCAAACAGCTTTTGCTGCATCCTCTCAAGAATCGCGTCCAACTATTACGGGAATTAATTTTAAAATAGAAAATAATGTTTTAGAATGTACAGCTACTGATTCTTATCGATTGTCCAAAAAAATGATAGAATTAGAAGAAAAAATGGAAGATGTAAATGTTATAATTCCAACCAAAAATTTAATAGAATTAACTCGAATGTTAGATGATTTAGAAAACGTCGAAATTCATATTTTTAATAATAAAATAATTTTTAAATCTGATAATTTAATTGTTTTATCAAGATTAATAAATGGTACCTATCCAGATGTTAAACGATTAATTCCAGAAGATTTTTTAGTAAAATTAAAACTTAATGCTTTTGAATTTTATAATCTATTAGATAGAGTATCTTTATTTTCAATAGAAGAAGAAAAAAATACAATTAAATTAGAATGTGATAGTGAAATAATAATTGTTTCATCAAATATCCCAGAAATTGGAAATGTAACAGAAAAATTGAAAATTGATAAAAATGTGGATGAAAATTTTAAAATAGCATTTAGTTCAAAATATATGATGGAGGCTATAAAGGCATTAGATTGTGAAGAAATAGAGTTTTGTTTTAATGGTGATGTTAAACCAATTATCTTAAAAAATATTAATGATGACAAGTTAATTGAATTAATAGTTCCAATAAAAACATATTAAAAGTATAAAAAATGATTTAAAATTATACTTTTTTTTATTATTTCCTATGAATCGACAAAATTTTCAACTTTTTTAAGGTATAAGAGAAGTACTTTTTTAAAAAGTTAGATTGGAGGGAAATAATGGATACATATTATATTAATGCAGAAACTCTGATATTAATGCCAATTAATAATGAAGAAACAATGGTAATCGAATTAGATAAAAAAATAATTATTAAAAAAAATATAATGAAAATAGTTAATGATAGCTGTTGTTATTTTGGTAGTAATTATGTTGGAAGATATCAAGGTGCTAAAAAACTACTTAATATGGCTTATAAATTGCCAATTATTGTTGAAGATTTCAATGAGCTTGTTATTTTTCCTACTTGTTCATCAAGACAAGAAGAATGTTGTTGGTTATGTTTGAATAATATTGAAAATTATAAAAAAAGTGATAAAAAAACTATTGTAATATTTAAAAATAATATAAAAATTGAATTAGATATTTCATATGGTTCACTAGAAAATCAAATATTTCGCGCAACAATGTTAATAACAAAACTAAAAAAAAGAATTGCTCAACAAAGTTAAAATCCTAAAAATATAGGATTTTTTCCTTATTTTATATTAAAACAGCGTTTTTTGTGATATAATTATATGTAGGTATGGGTATACATTATTAAATTAAAAAATAAATATGTGCCTTTAAAATGCAAAAAGGGGGTTTGGATGTTTTTACAAGAGTTAAATTTGAAGTTTTTTCGTAATTACAATTCTTTAAAAATTAAGTTTGATCCTTTTTTAAATATAATATGTGGTGATAATGCTCAAGGTAAAACCAATTTATTAGAAAGTATTTATTTTTTATCATTAAATAAATCACATAGAACTAATGAAGAAGAAAATTTAATAAAAGAAGGTCAAAATAAATTTAAAATAAAAGGAAATATTAATAATAAAGGAAATAAAATAATATATGAAATAATATTTAGGAATAATGAAAAAATATTTAAAATAGATAACAAAGAAATAAAAAAAATTAATGATTATATTACTAATAATGTAAATATTATTCTTTTTAATCCTCAAGATTTAGAAATAATTCAGGGATCTCCAGGAATTAGAAGAGAATATTTAAATACCGAAATAGGTCAAATATCTAATAATTATCTAAATATTTTATCTGAATATAATAAATTATTAAAAATTAGAAATGATTATTTAAAAAAAATGGCAAATAACAAACAAATTGACTTAAATTATTTTGACATAGTAACTACTTATTTAATTGAAAAAGGTTATATTATTTGTAAAATGCGAGAAAAATTTATTAATGAAATCAATAATAGTTGTTCTAACATTTTTAATGATATTACAGGATTAGAAAAATTTAAAATTGAATATATAACTAACTTTGATTTTAAAAATGATAACTATAAAATAGAAATATTTAAAAAATATAAAAAAAATTTAAAGAAAGAAATCCACCAGGGAAAGACTTTATTAGGTCCACATCGAGATGATTTTGTTTTTTTATTGGATGAAAAAAATTTAAAAGTTTTTGGTTCACAAGGTCAACAACGAATAGCTATTTTATCTATAAAGTTATCAGAAATAAAGGTTTTTGAAAAGTATAAATCTGTAAAACCAATTGTTTTATTGGATGATATATTTAGTGAATTAGACTTAAAAAAAAGAAAAAAAATTATTAACTTTTTTGACAAAGATGTTCAAATAATAATAACAACAACGGATTTAAAAAATATAAATAA
>CAZIFR010000066.1:0-5222 GCA_964539185.1 uncultured Muribaculaceae bacterium
CATATACAAGTACCAAAACCTTTGATTTAGTTTCCCAGTTAATTAAAAAAACAAACATTAATTTTACTAGTTTATATGATAAAATGTATGTTAAAAGTTTTAAAGATATCAAATTCATTGGTTATTTAGCTAGTAATTTAGTTTTACAGGACAATGGTTTAGCTTATATTAAATTAACCGATAAAATGTTAAAAGAAAATAATGTCGATGCTGGAACACCAGGTAATTTAATTAATAATTTTAATAATATTGACGAAGTTAAAATTTTAGTGTTTCTAACCGAAGATATAAATAATAATTATATTAAGTGTAATATTCGATCTAAAGAAATTATTATAAATGAAATAGCTGGTCATTATAATGGTGGTGGGCATGCTTTAGCTAGTGGGGCCAAGCTAAATAATTTTGAAGAAGGCGATAAGTTACTCAAAGAATTAAACGAAGTATGCAACTATATTAATGATGAAAACGAATGATGTTTATTGAAATAGAAATGGAAGTGATAAGATGACCGATAAAGTTAAAGAATTAATAAAATCAAAACCCTATATTATTCCAGATATCTTGTTAAAAAATTATCATCAATTAAATATTACCGAAAAAGAGTTGATTATATTAGTTTATTTAATTAATTCCGATTTAACTTTTAATCCTAAATTAATGGCTAGTGATTTAAATATTGATTTAAAAAAACTAATGGAAGCAATTTCTAAATTAATTGAAAAGGATATTTTAAAAATTGATTCTATCAATACAAATATTAAAGAGGAATGTTTTAATTTAGATGCATTATATAATAAATTAACTTTTATTGTTATTAATGATGAAATTCAAGAAGTCAAAAGCAATCTTTTTGTTGCTTTTGAAAAAGAATTTGGTCGGACATTATCACCTTTAGACTATGAGATAATCTGTGATTGGCAAACCGAATTTAGTGATGAATTAATTTTAGCAGCTCTTAAGGAGGCTGTATTTAACGGGGTTAATAATTTACGGTATATTGATAAAATAATTCGTGATTGGCATAAAAAAGGGATTAATAATCATCAAGATGTTTTAACTGAACGAAAAAAATTCCAAGAGAAGAAAACTGATAAAAAACTCTTTGATTATGATTGGTTAAATGAACGAGATAATTGATTATTTAGATGAATTAATACCAAATCCAAGATGTGAATTGAATTATGAAAAAGATTACGAATTATTATTAGCAACAATGTTAAGTGCTCAAACAACTGATAAAAGAGTAAATGAAGTAACTGAAAGATTATATAAAAAATATAATAGTTTAATAAAATTAAGTAAAGCCGAAATAGAGGATTTAAAGAAAATAATTAAATCAATTGGAACATATAATAAAAAAGCATTTCATATAAAAGAAATTACTAATATTTTATTAGACAATAATTATAATTATGTACCAAATAATCGAACCTTTTTAGAAAGCTTACCTGGTGTTGGGCGAAAAACGACGAATGTTGTTTTAAGTAATTTATACAATGAACCTTGTATTGCTGTTGATACTCATGTTGCTCGTGTTAGTATTAGGTTAGGGATAGCTAATGAAGAGGATAATGTTTATACTATTGAAAAGAAGCTCACTCAAATTTTCCCGACTGATAAATTAACAAGACTCCATCACCAATTAGTTTTATTTGGTAGATATTATTGTAAATCAAGGAACCCTAGTTGTGAGATGTGTAAGCTGAAAAATATTTGTAAGTATTATAAAAATAAGCCTATTTAGGCTTATTTTATTATAACTGTTTTCGTGTGAGTATTAGTATAACTTCCATAAGTAACAGTATATATTACCTCATATGTTTTTGGTTCAATGGTATTGATATATATGGTACTATTATAAATATTATATTTACTTGGATCACTAGGATCGAATTCTTTAACTTTGATATCAATATCAATATTATCTAAATCAGTAATGGGAAGTCCATTTTCATAAACGATAATTGGATTAGTTGGTTCAACATACTCTTGATCTGGATTTGTTTGAGTGTCGATAACTATCTCACTACTACCATTTAATTCACTAGTTATAACTAATGAAGAACCAGTAATGTTAAGTTCAGTTCCAGAACTCATATTGTTAGTAAGGATTGAATAACTAGATTTAACAACAATTGTTGTGTTACCATTTACTTGATAATTATAATTATCATCTGATGTTGTACCGATTAAGTTTAGATTGCCATTACTATCTTTTATATAAATCTTATAAACAACATGACCAATATATTTATTATTTTCACTAATTAAATTATTTAAATAGTTATTTTTATAACTATCATTAATAAAAATGCTAGAAGCCATATTAAATAAATAATCTTGGTTTAAAAACCTAGGAGTATCAATTTTTGTCCATGTGATTTTACCGGTATGTTCGTTATAATCTAAATTAGTAACGTTATTTAATTGACCAAATCTTTCAGATGTTTCTGTTGGATCAAAGCCTTTTTTAAAATAAGCTTTTTTCTTAAAATTAGATGGTGTGTATTCACTAGCTAACAATGGTTCACTAAGTCCTGTTTCTATTTCTCTTATAACAACTCCGTTTGGCATATCCCATGATGAACGTTTGGTATAAGCTGTTTTGGCGATAGCTTGAAATAGACTTTTTGGAGAATCAGATGATACTAGATAAAAGTCTTTATTTATATCTTTATAACCTAACCAAACAGCAATTGCATAAGTATCATTGTAACTTGCTATCCATTTATCATTAATAGCATTACCAGGTAATCCTGTATTTGGTGGTAAATCAGTTGTTCCTGTTTTAGCACAGTAATTAACTCCATTAATACTAAGTCCAACAGCATAACTAGATGTATCTTCTAATATAGTTGTAATCATATAAGCTGTTTCTTCACTCATAACTCTTCTTCTTTTAGGCGTAATGTTTTTTTCCTTATTTCCTTCAAGATAAATAATTTTAGTAATGGAATGAGGTTCATTGTAATATCCACCGTTTGAGAATGTCGCATAAGCCGCTGCTACTGTTAATGGAGATTCTCCAGTATAGCCACCTATTGAATGGTTTTCATATATTTTATTATCTCTAATTTCTGGAGATAAACCTAAGTTGAGAACAAAGTCTTTGACTTTATTATTATCAATATTTTGGAATGCTTTTAAAGATGGAATATTTCTCGAATATTTTAAAGCATCATGAACAGTTGTATATCTATTAAATTTACCATCCCAATTTCGAATGCTATTGCCATTTGAATAAGAATAAGGTTCATCAGTGAAAACAGTTGCTGTCGACCAATTATTATATTCAATACCAGGTCCGAAATCATATAATGGTTTAGCGGTAGAACCAATGTGTCTTTTATTCATGGTTGCATAATTCCAATCACCAGGTGTTCGATTGTGGCCAGCGCCAACAGCTACAATTTCACCATTATGAACATTTAAAATAACTGTTCCAGCTTGGATAACTTCGTTTTTCCATTTGAAGGTTCTACTGTACATAATGTCATCGATATGTTCTTGCATTGCAGTATCAATTGTCGTATATATTTTCATTGGAACATTACTAGGATTATCGCCAGTTCTATCGATTACTTCTTCAATAACAGTATCGATGAATGCTTGATATTTATTAGAAGAAGTAGTGGTAGTAGTTGTTACTAACAATTTAGGAACAGTCAACTCTTTAGCAATTTCATATTCTTCTTGGTTAATATACCCATGTCTTAACATAAGATTTAAGACAACTTGTCTTCTTTTTTCACATTCCTCAGGATATTTATAAGGATTATAAGAATTTGGTGCTTGGAACAATCCCGCAATCATCGCTGATTCAGCTAAATTTAATTCATTGGTATGTTTTCCAAAATAGGTTAAACTGGCTTGTTCAACTCCATATATCTGTCCACCCATTAAATTAGAATTAATATAAAATTCGAGGATTTCTTCTTTGGTATATTTTGGTTCAATTTGAAAAATGGCTAAGTACACATCAGTAAATTTTCTAATTATACCAGCAACACCAGTACTAGTTGCTGAAGTAAAAGCATTTTTAGAAACTTGCATTGTTAAAGTCGATGCCCCACCACCACCTTGACCAAGAAGTTGACTAATCGATGCTTTTAAAAATCTAGGTAAATCAAAACCATTATGTTGAAAGAATCTAGAATCTTCAGTAGCAATAATAGCATCAATTAACGTCTCTGATAATTTATCATAAGTAATAGATTTTCTAGATTCAAAACCAAGTTTAGCTATTGCTTCTCCATCTTTATTATAAATAACAGAAGCTTCCTTATCATACAATTTTTCTTGTGTAAATTCAGGGGCTGTTATAGCAATGAAAAAGAAAAAGCCTAAACTAGAAACTAATAAAAAGATAAAACCGCAAAAAGCAACAATGAGAAAAGATTTTAATTTTTCAATAGGGGATGTTTTCTTCTTATTATTTCGAGTAAAATAAAATATTAAAGTATCAATAATAATGATTATAATTAAAACTGGTAAAAACTTTAAATAAATAGAACCAATTATTAATCCAATCAAACTTATTAATCCAATTAAAATATTCTTTTTTTCTTTTTCAAGCAATTTCTTCATATTTTTCACTCCTCATTTTATCAATAATCTTTAAATAATCTAATGGCGGATTATATTCTTGTTTAATTAAATATCCATTTGTTTGAAAATATTTAAGTGGGATTGATTTTTTAGTTTGATGTTTCAAATAGTCTAAAAAGTTTTCAATCGATAAAAAATATGTTTCATTAGTACAAGTGAATTTAACAATAATAAATCCTATCCCGCCACATTTAGCAATTTTTTCTAAGTGATCTATTTGATGTTTGTGGATATTTGCTAAAGGGAAATTTAATTTTTTTGTTTCTTTAGCTTCGAAGTCAATATATAAATTATTATATATTCCATTATAATCAGTAGTTGAAGGGGTTTTAAACCAAGCTTCTTTAATTACCTTTTTGTTATTGTTTTGGTACTCAACCTTCTTAATGGTAATAGGAGTTGGTTTTTTATAAATTACAGCTATATTGTTAGTTAAATAATATTGATTGGTAATATTTAACTCATGTTCTAAACTCATACCACGATTAGAATGACTTTCTTTTTTCATATAATCTTTTTTTATACCATTTGGATATCGCATAAATATCACCAATAATATTATACTATAAAAAATGCAAAAGTAATAAACAAAAAGAATAAAAAAAAATTAT
>CAZIFR010000067.1:0-5154 GCA_964539185.1 uncultured Muribaculaceae bacterium
AGTTAAAATTTCTTAAAGAAGTAAAATTACTTTTTCCACATTTTGGACAAGGAATTTTATTTTCTTTTATAAATTTTATTCTTTGTTCATCATTCATTTTATCCCCATCTTCTGATTTTGTATAATCATTAATCATACTATCAGCACGATGTCTTGTTTTACATTCTTTACAATCGATAAGAGGATCAGAAAATGTCTTTATATGCCCAGAAGCTTCCCATGTTTTAGGATTCATTAAAATAGCACTATCAAGACCAACATTATTAGAATCCTCTTGAATAAACTTTTTAATCCATGCTTTTTTAATATTATTTTTTAATTCCATCCCTAAAGGACCATAATCCCAAGTATTAGCTAATCCTCCGTATATTTCACTTCCTTGAAATATGAAGCCATATTGTTTACATAAATTAACCATTTTTTCCATATTCATAATTTTTTCCTCCGTTTATAATAAAAAAATTCTATTTTTATAAGGATGAGCATTATAACACTTTCCCTTATTTATTCAAATAGAATCTCTTTTAAATATATGATTCCATCAATAATTGTATTGCTATTGTAATATTATTATTTAACAAAGTCAATATTATTTTTTAATTAGCTTAGATAGATAACTTTTTTTTCTAATCAAACCATTATTTTTATGTTCTAAATTAATTAATTTTAAACAAGTATGTTTTAAATCAATAATACTTCCAGGGCTTAAATAATAGTTCTTTTTATTATAATTTTCGCTTAATATAACAACTGGTACTTTTGATGAGAAATTAACTAGTTTTTTTTCACATTGATTTTCTAACATTTCTTTTTTTATACCATACAATGATGAAACTACCATAATAATATTATTTGTTAAACAAATATCTTTAAAAATTCCAATTGAATTATCTATTTGTTTTAGTTTATTTTTTAATTCAAGAGTATTGGCACTATCATCAACACTATGATTAACAATAATCAAATTAAATTGTGGGTCATTTAAAATACTCGAAATAATGTTTTTATTATATAAAGTATCCCCTTCACTTTTCATAAATAATAATGAGTCATTATTAACATTTTTTAAACCATTTAAATAATAATTAACTTTGGAAATATTGTTACTATCAGTAATAACTAAAGCTTTAGCATTGATTTTTTTCAAATCGTTAACTAATGACAAATGAGAAATAGGATAGTTATAAAGCGGATAGTTAATTCCTTTAAGAGGAAACATCGAAAAAACTTTACCAGAATAAATTTGATTTAAGTTATTTTTAAAATTAGTAGCATCAAAATAATTATAATTATAAAACAAAATACTATCATCGATATTGATAACACTATCGCTATTAACAAAAAATGGTTTAGTATTGCAAGGTACCGTTTTAGACTGTTTTAAAACTTCTAATTTTTTACTAACTTCATTCCATTTTTCTCCGATTCCGTTTTTTAACATGGCAATATAATCTTTAGAAAAATCTTTAACGATATTTAATCCTGAAATCGAACCAATCTTACAAGTTTTTAATTCCAAATTAACTTTGGAAATTAATTTTTCAACCAAACTATAATCAGCTATATTATTAGATGTTAAAACGAGATGAACATAAATAGATTTGTTTATTATATTTGACAAGTTTTTTAAATGTTCAAAAATTTCTTCAGCTTCTAAAAAGTAAAAAACATGTATTTTAGGACTATTAAGGGTTTCTTTTAAATATAAATTAAAATTAGGGTTCTCAGTTAACTTAGATGAATAAGTATCCATAAATGAATATGGTAAGGCTTTTTTAGTTTCAATAGAAAATACTCGGTAAGCATCCCCTAAAATAAAACTATTTGTTTCAATTGAAGAAAATAAATTTTCCTTGGTTAACATATCTAAATTAGGCATTAATTCACTATTATAAATGCTAAAAGAATCCTTTTGTTCAATTCCAAAGCCATTAATTAAAAATAAAACTACCTTTTTCATTATCATCACTCTATTCCATTTTAAATTATATACTATTTTTTATTTATTTTCAAGGTTTCTATTATCAAATTACAGTTTTTCAAATTGTGAATTGTATAAATTAGTATAAAAACCATCTTTTTTTAATAATTCCTCATGATTCCCAGTTTCAATAATATTTCCTTTATCAATGACTAATATCAAATCGGCATTTTTAATAGTCGATAAGCGGTGAGCAATAATGAAAGATGTTCTTCCTTGCATTAAATTATCCATTGCTTTTTGAATTAATATTTCTGTTCTTGTATCGACACTACTTGTTGCTTCATCTAAAATCAATATCTTAGGATTAGCTAATATGGCTCTTGCTATCGTTAGTAATTGTTTTTGGCCTTGAGATATATTATCCGCTTCTTCATTAATCTGCATATGATAACTTTCTGGCAAGGTTTGAATAAAATGATGCACATAGGCAGCTTTAGCAGCTTCTTTAACCTCATCGTCAGTAGCATCTAATTTGCCGTATCTTAAATTATCCATAATACTACCTGTAAATAGCCATGTGTCTTGTAAGACCATTCCAAAAACTTTTCTTAAACTACTACGATTAAAATCATTAATATTTTTATTATCAATTAGTATTTGACCACTAGTTAAATCATAAAAATGCATTAACAATTTAACAATAGTCGTTTTACCTGCTCCAGTTGGACCGACGATAGCAACCTTCTGACCTTTTTTTATCTTAATATTAAAATTATTGATTACGGTATTATCTTTAGTATAACCAAAAGATATGTTTTTAAATTCGACATTTCCTAAAATATCTTCCGTATTTAATTTTTCTTTAATAAAACTTTCTTCTTCCGTATCGAGAAATTCAAAAATGCGTTCTGATGATGCAATTGCCAACTGAAACATATTAGCTACCCCAGCTAATTGTCCAATTGGGTGGGTAAAATTTTTAATATATTGGATAAATGATTGAATATTTCCAACGGTTATTTTACCTTGAATGGCAAAAATACTACCGATGATAGCAATAATAACATAGCCAATATTACCAATGAAAACAATAATTGGATGCATCAATCCCGATAAAAATTGGCTCTTCCAACTACTATTACATAAATTATTATTATCAGAATCAAAATTGGTTAAAAACTTTTCTTCAGCATTAAATACTTTAATAACACTATGTCCCGTAAACATCTCTTCAATGCTTCCGTTCGCTTTAGCTAAATAATCTTGTTGATTTTTAAAGTGCTTTTGACTTTTTTTAACAATATTAACCATAATTAAAGAAGTTATTGGTAACATTAAAATAGCTATTAAAGTCATAATAAGATTAATTGATAACATCATAACAAGAACCCCAATTATAGTTACAGTTGAAGTAATTAATTGAGTTGATGCTTGATTTAAACTTTGTGATAAGGTGTCAATATCATTAGTTATAACCGATAAAACTTCACCATGGTTTTTACTGTCAAAATAAGAAAGAGGTAATTTATCGATTTTAGAAGATACTTTTTTTCTTAAATCGTATGCAAATTTTTGGCTTATATTAGTTATTATAAATTCTTGAATAATTGAGAAAACTAAACTTATTAAATATAAAAATAATAAGAATAACAAAATGCTTCCAATTTTATTAAAATTAATGCCTGATCCTCCAGTTATCTTATCTATTAAACCATTAAATATTTCGGTTGTCGCATTACCTAATATTTTAGGACCAACAATGGAGAATATAGTCGAACTAATGGCAAAGAAAATAACGATAATTAAAAGAAATTTATACTTTGACATCATTTTCATTATTCTTTTAACTGTTCCTTTAAAATCTTTAATTTTTTCATCTTGAGAAATTGACTTTGAAGCAAATCTTTTTCTATTCATCGATTAATTCCTCCTTTGAAAGTTGGGAAAAAGCTATTTCCTTATAAATTCGACAGGTATTTAATAATTCCTTATGTTTTCCCATTCCAACTATTTGGCCTTTATCTAAAACAATAATTTGGTCAGCATTCATAATAGTACTAATTCTTTGCGCGACAATTAAAATAATTTTATCATTTAAATTTTTAGATAAAGCTAATCGTAATTTTTTATCAGTTTTATAATCTAAAGCCGAAAAACTATCGTCAAAAATATAAATATCTGGATTAATAGCAACTGCTCTAGCTATGGCCAGTCGTTGTCTTTGCCCACCAGATACATTAGTTCCTCCTTGAGCAATTAACTCTTTGTATTTTTTATCTTTTTGATTGATAAATTCGGCTGATTGACTTATTTTAGCAGCATGATGTAATTTTTCTTTAGTAATTGAAGTTAGTCCTAAACTGATATTAGAAGCTATCGTTCCTGAAAACAACATTCCTTTTTGGGGAATAAATCCTATTTTAGATCGTAAATCTTGCAACTTAACATCTTTGATATTTGTACCATTAATGAGTATTTTACCACCAGTAACATCAAAGAATCGTGGAATCAAATTAATTAAAGTTGATTTCCCACTACCTGTTGAACCAATAAATGCTGTTATTTGTCCTGATTCTGCTGTAAAGTTAATATTTTGTAAAACATCTTCTAAAGCATCATGATACCTGAAATAGACATCTTTAAATTCTAATAATACTTTAGAATCCTTGTTTATTTTTTTAGTGTTTTCCAAATCTTTAATTGACAGTTCTTGGTCAAAAACTTGACATATTCTTTTTATAGAAACTAAAGCCCGAGGCAAAATGATCGAAACAATTGATATCATCAAAAAGGAAATAATAATTTGAATAGCATAAGTAATAAAAGCCATTAATGTTCCAACTTGAATCGTACCATTATTTATTTTATCTGCTCCCACCCAAATAATTAAGATGCAAACGGCATTCATAATAAAAGTCATAAGAGGCATCATGATACTCATCGTCCGACCGACAAATAGATTAACTTTATATAAATCTTTATTGGCATCATCAAACTTAGATTGTTCCTTTTTTTCATTCGAAAAAGCTCTTATCACTAAAATACCAGATAGCATTTCACGAGCAACTAAATTCAATTTATCGATAAATTTTTGAACCTTTTGAAATTTAGGTAAGGCAACAATAAGTAATATAATCATGATAATTAATATGATAAAGACAACGATTCCAATAATCCAACCCATATCATTTTGACTAACTTTTGAATAGGCTCCTATTCCAATAATAGGT
>CAZIFR010000068.1:0-5052 GCA_964539185.1 uncultured Muribaculaceae bacterium
TAGTTTTTAGTAAATTATTTCTATAAAAAAAGATAACTTACGTTATCATGAATTTATTTTATGAAAATCTAATCGCATTTTATCAGCTAGTGTTACAATAAACTCTGAATTAGTTGGTTTCGATTTGTTGATATCAACACTATGACCAAAAATATTTTCCATTAGCTTTAAATCACCACGCATCCAACTAATCTCAACAGCATGTCTAATTGCTCTTTCAACTCGAGAAACAGTAGTATCATATTTTTTAGCCAACTCTGGATACAATTCTTTCGTTATTCCTCCAATAATTTCTGGGTTCTCAAAAACCATAAACACAGCATCCCTTAAAAATTGATATCCTTTTATATGAGATGGAATTCCTAAATCATGGAGCATTTTACTTATCGATACCTGAAGGTTACTATTGTAAAAATCAATACTTTGATTATCATTTTTCCGATTTAAAATAGCTTTTATTTTCTTTTCTAAATCTTCTAAATCAAAGGGTTTCAAAATAAAATAATCTACTCCAAATTCCGAAACTTCTCTTATAACTTCACTCGTATTATAACTTGTTTCAATAATCACCTTTTTATTAATATGATCTTTTCGCATTTGTTCTAAGACGTATATTCCATCCTTGTGAGGCATTATTAGGTCAAGTAAAATAACATCAAAATTATCGAGATTATTTTTAATTGTCTCATATCCTTCCAAGCCGTCATAGGCCTCCAACACAATACTTACATCTTCACTATTTTTAAAATATTCTTTTACAGCATTAATCAACTTCACATTATCGTCTATCATTAAGACTCTTACTTTGTTCATCGAACTCTCCTTTTTTTTGTACTGCTGTATTTATATTATATAACATTTTTAGCACATATGCTAGAGTAAACAGTAGCAAAATATGTCGATTATTTATTAACAATGTTATAAATGGCATTAATTTGTTCATAATCAGTTGATGCCCGCCCAACTAAGAAACCATCAATATTTTGTACTTTTTTCAACTCATCAATATTACCTAAATCCACGCTTCCTCCGTATAAAACTAAAACCTCCTTTTCATAATTATTCTTAATATACTCTTTAATTAGTTTTGATGACATTTCAATTTCTTGATTCGTTGGAATAACATTAGTTCCTATTGCCCATATTGGTTCATAAGCAATAATAATATTATCTAAATCAATATCAATTAAATCTTCTTTAAGTTGGTTTAATAGTTTTAACTCTCTATTATCATCTTTATTTTCACCAATACAAAGAATAACTTTTAAACCGTTTTTTAAAGCCATTTTAATTTTTTGATTTATAATTTCATCACTATCATTTTTTCTACATTCACTGTGACCAATTATAACATAATCAACACCTATTTGCTTTAAATGAAGAGCGGATATCTCTCCTGTATATGATCCCTTTTCATACCTCGAACAATTTTGAGCTCCTACTAAAGTTTTATTTATAAAAAAAGGTATAAAGATATAGGATGGGCATATAACAATATTTTTATTTACTTGCTTTACATATTCTAATGTCATCTCATAATCCATATTCATTTTTAAGTTAGCAACCACTAATTTCTTCATTTTACCTCCTCAAGTATTATTTACTATTCTTTAAAGCTTCAATTCCTGGTAACTGTTTACCTTCCAAAAGCTCTAAACTTGCCCCCCCACCAGTTGAAATATGAGAAAATACTTCTTGATAACCAAGTTTTTTAACAGCACTACCAGTATCTCCACCACCAGCTACTTTATAAGCATCAATATTTTTTAACGCTTCACAAATTCCTTTAGTACCCATACAATATTTATCATCTTCAAACTTACCAACGGGACCATTCCAAATAATAGTTTGACTATTTTCTAAATATTTTTTAAATAATTCAACTGTTTGAGGACCAATATCTAATCCCTCCTCATCTTTAAGAATCTCATTAACTAAACAAATTCTATTTTCGGTTACGATATCGACTGGTAGAAATATTTTATCTTTGTTATTTTTTAAAATATTATAACAAAAATCAATATTATTTTCATCCAAAAGAGAATTACCTATTTCAAACCCTAAAGCTTTCAAAAAAGTATAAGCCATTCCGCCACCAATTAAAAGATAATCAGCTTTGGCAACTAGATTTTCGATTAAAGAAATTTTATCTTTTATCTTAGCTCCACCTAATATTACGGTAAATGGTCTTTTCGGATTATTTATTGAAGGTAGAAAAGCATTTAACTCCTTTTCCACTAAAAATCCCATGCCACTTTTTAAATGATTAGCAATCCCAACATTAGAAGCATGAGCACGATGAACAGTCCCAAAAGCATCATTTATATATATATCACCTAATGATGCCCAGTATTGCCCCAACGCTAAATCATTCTTACTTTCAGCACTATTATTTAAATCTTCATAACGGGTATTCTCTAATAATATAACATCTTTATTTTTCATATTTAATATTGTATCTTCTAAAACTTTTCCCCTTGTATAAGGAATAAAGACCACATTTTTATGCAGTAACTCTGATAATCTAACACTAACTGGTGCCAAACTTTGTTTATCTTCTTCCGTCTTTACCCGTCCTAGGTGACTAAGTAAAATAACTTTAGCATTATTATCAATTGCATATTGAATCGTTGGCAGGCTTTCAATAATCCGATTATCATCAGTAATGACGCCATCAATAATGGGCACATTAAAATCTACTCGAATAATTACTCTCTTATCATTTAAATCAAAATCTTTAATTGTTTTCATATTTGTATCTCCCTTTATCTATTTTATAATTAATCTCAAGTTCATCTGCAGTTAAACTTTTTTCGTATATTCTAGTAGCAAATAAACTTCCTTTGTATGGATTAGAACCATTATTACTAAATAATCGATAAACCCCACTGGTATCAGTTATTTCATCACTTAAGACCAATTCATTATTTAGATATAGTTTGCTTCCATCACTATCAATTGTAACTGTTAACATTATTGTTTGATTGGTGTAATCAATGGTTCCACTACTACTATTTAAAACTAAATAACCATTATTATTTACCATCAGCATTGGATTGACATCTGATTTATTAAAAATATAAAAGTTACTATCTTTTTTTTGATATTTTAAAACAAATTGAAAAGTTAATTCATTTGAAGTAGTATTAATATTATTGCTAATATAATCATCAACTCCGTCAAATAAAATAGTATCGGCTAACCATCCATTATTAAAATTAACCATCACTCCATCATTAGTGCCTTTTAAATCTTTAATCTTATCATCAGCAAGATTATAAGCATCATACATTAATATTAATTGATCACTAACATATGCTCCATTGGTATAATTTTCGTCAAAATAATCATATGTCAATGATTTATCTTGCAATTTTGTTACTTTAATTGTCGATTCTAAAGATATATCTTCTTCCGTTTTAGGATTTCCCTTATTATGATTAATATAATTATTATATACTAATTCTGATATGTTTATAAATGCTGTCCCATTATCATATTTCAACTGTGGAAAAAGTTCATCATTCATTGTTATATAAGCTTCAGTAGCAATATATAAATCATTTAGAAATTCTTGATATCTTTTTTCTTTAGTATTTTTTAAAGTTGAACTTAAGGCTGGTAAACTTACTAAAAGAATAATCGATAATAAAATGACAACCGCAATAACTTCGATTAAAGTAAACCCTAAGCACCAATTTCTTTTCCTCATAAACTCCTCCTAAAGTAAATTATTAATGGCTTCTTTAATAACATCAATTGAATTAATAAGTTTCACCGTTTCTTCTTCCGTTAAATTGACATATATTTTTCTATTAACACCTGTTTTATTAATTATGGCTGGCATTCCTATAAAAACATCATTTGTTTCATCATAATTTGAAACAGTTAAAATACTATTTTCATTTCCTAAGATAGCATTAGTAATTCTCACTAAACACATTCCAATTCCATAATAAGTCGCACCCTTACGGTCAATTATTTCATAAGCCGCATTCTTAACATCTTCATAAATAAGATTCATATCTTCAATCGTTAAATAGTCTTCAATTGTTTGTAATCCAATTGTCGCATTACTCCATGGAACAAATTCTGAATCCCCATGTTCGCCCATTACATAAGCATGAATATTTTTGGGGCTTATAGCTAGTTTATCACCAATCATATATCTTAACCGAGCGGTATCTAAGCTTGTCCCGGTTCCAATTATTTTATTAGGAGGTAGTTTGGAATATTTAAAAGTCAAATAAGTCATAACATCAACTGGATTAGTAGCAATTATAAATATCCCATTAAATCCACTTTTCATAATATTATTGATAATATTTTTAAAAATAACACTATTTTTATTTATTAAATCCATCCTTGTTTCACCAACATTTTGATTAGCACCTGCTGCAATAACAACAATATCAGCTTCCTTACAATCACAATAATGTCCTAATTTAATGTCTATTTTATTTGGTCCAAAAGCTAAACAATGGTTTAAATCCATGACTTCACCCATAATCTTTTGTTCGTCCAAATCAATTAAATATAATTCATTAACATTGTTTTTTTGATTCAATAGAGCATACGCATAACTCATTCCAACATTTCCACAACCAATTATAACTACTCTATTCATTATATCACCAATATTATTTTAACATATTTTAAAAAAAATAGAAACAATTTACTGTTTCTATTTACTAATAGATATAATTTGATTAAGGTCTCCTTCATCATATACAATTGTTACCGTATCACCAGATGTTAAAAATGGTAATATCATCTCATTAACTTTAATAGAAGCCCTATATAAATATTCTCCACTACTAATATAATAATATGTTATTCCGTCTATAACAGCACTTTCAATGGAAGATATTCTAATACTCTTTGTTTTTTCTTCGCCAATCGAAATGAACTCCCCTAAATAATTTTGAGCTGATTTAACAATTCCTAATGATGCATCAGATACACTAACTTTTTGATAATTTTCATAATCAACAAAAGCATACATTTTAACTAATCCAGCATTATCTTTTAAACTCATTAAATAAGTTGGTT
>CAZIFR010000069.1:0-4999 GCA_964539185.1 uncultured Muribaculaceae bacterium
TTTATGCTCCATTTTTGATGTAGTAAACTAGATGTTGGAAAGTAAAATTATATAAAAAGAAAGAAACACTCTGATATAATTGAATTGTTACAAACAATCACGGAGGTGTTCTTTCAATGAATATAATATCATTATTTCAATCTTTTTTAAATCATTTTAACGAAATTTTAGAAGAAAACTTATCTTTTCATGCTTTAGAAGACAAAATATTCAATTCTACAAATGAATTAAACCTTAATACTTTAAAAGATATTTTAGAATATATTGATATTTCTTATAAACTTTCTGAGGAACGTAAACAGGTATACTATGTTCAATGTACCAGATCAAGGACCCTTATTACTTCCCTAGGTTTAATTACTTTCAATAAAACTTATTATAAATCTAAAAATAAGATAGATGGCAAATATCAATTCTTTAGTTATTTAGAAGATTATCTTGGTTTAGATAAATGGGCTAAAATGACTCTTAAAGCTGAAACTAACCTTATTAATAATTCCATTGATAATGGTTGTTCCTGGGCTAGTATTCATACTATTCCAAATCATATTGTTTCTAGACAAGCTATTTCTACTAAAATCAAAAATATCAATTATAATTTTAATGATATCATTAAACCTTCTCATACTCCTTCCATACTCTATATTGAAGCTGATGAAGTTCACTGTAATCTACAAAAGGAAAAGAAAAACATTAAAGGAAAAAAGAACAATAAATTTGTTCCCGTCATTCTTTCTCACGAAGGTCATAAAGAACACTTTGTTAAAAAGAAAGAGCTTATTAATAAACATTACATTGCTTCTTCTACATTAAAGACCCATTTACTTTGGAATGAAGTTTATAAGTATTTAGATCTAAGATATGACCTTAATAAAATCGACTATTTATTTGTTTCTGGTGATGGAGCTTCCTGGATTAAAGAATATACTGAGTGTTTTCCTAATGCTATTTATGTTTATGATAAATTCCATTATAGAAAGTTACTTAATTATATATTTAAAAAGGATTCCTTTCTTACCAACTTAGCTGATGATTATTTAAGAAATAATATGATTGATGAATTTAAATTATTAGTTGATATGCAAATTAAATTATTCCCTGATCAAGAGAAGTATTTTATGAAAAACAGCAAAACTTTAATTAATAATATTGATGGCATTATTAATCAAAATCATCCTATGTATAAATGTCCATGTTCTATGGAAGGACACATTTCTAATGTTTATGCTAGACATATGACTTCAAGACCCCATGCTTATTCTAAAAATGGACTTGAAAATACCACTCAGCTTATTACTTTAAAGGCTAATAATATTAATTTAACTGAAGAACTATACCATGGTTTCAAATATGGTAATTCTACTTATAAACTACTTAATTTACAAAAGTATATTTCTAGTTTTAGATTACAAGCTATGAATTTATAAATCTTAATAATAAATATCTTGATTCTTATTCTGTTGATAATTTTAATTTTAGCCATAAAGACAACTATAGATTAGACTTTTTCCTCAATAAAAGATCATAAAAAAAATTGATAAATTCAAGTTTATATCAATTTCTTTCTAAATTTTCCAACTTTTACTTTACTTCACCTATATGAATTACTTCGGAAGTTGAATTTGTTTTACTGGAACAGCATATCTGACAGTTGTTGTTCCACCAAAATTAAATCTCGGCGCCATTTCATCAGCATATTTAAAACCATATTTAATTGGCTCATATTTTTCTACCGCTTTAAAGACACTTTCACAAGCTGGAAAAAAGTCTTCTTCTTTTTCAAAAGCTTCACTTTCAAAAAATAACATTTTACATTCTTCTAATTCAGTAATTTCACAGTTTTTTGGAATATCATTGTTATAATCAAGTGGAACTTCAACGCCTGAAGCAATATTTGAAAAGCCTTCTTTAATCAAAAATTTTGGTAATTCTAAAATAGCAGCATCTTCAATTTTTGTAGGAATGCTATTAAATAATCCTTCCCATTCACACCCCATTTCTTCACAATATGAAAAGTACTCTGTAGCTTTTTTTGATCTTAAAAATATCAATTTCCTTTTTGGTCTTTCAACAGTTGTAATCATACATAAATTTATTTCTTTATTCATAACTTTGTCTCCTTTTTCTAAAAAATAAGAGTAGTAAGATTTTATTGAGTATTGAACAAATAATGGAATAGGTTTTTTAGTTTTTCTATATTGATTAGGTGTTATACCAAAAATATTGTAAAATGCCCGAGTATAACCTTCGTGTGTTTCAAAACTTGATTCTAAAGCAATATCTAATATTTTCTTATTAGATTTAATTAATCGTTTAGAACTTTCAGAAATAATAATTAATCTGATATATTCTTGACTTGTTTTTCCAAGTAATTCTTTAAACATTCGTTCACAATGTCTAGGGGAATAACCAATATAAGAGTACAAATTATTCAAATTAAAACCATCCTTAAAAACATTTTCTTTAATATAATCTTGCATTTTTTGTACTATTTCAATTTTATTCCATTCCAACATCATCTTTCCACCCCATAATCAGTATATTAAAATTATACCTTTTATTCTCGACTTAATCGGACAAATTGATATTTAGTTGATTTTCAAACTAACTTTAATGTATGTTATTTACACATATCCAATTTTTCTGCATTCGTTATTCGCATTAAAAAAAACCTCCTTTAGTTTTCTTGAAGCTGTATCTTTATTACACAACTTTCATTCTAACTTTTAGAAGCTATTTAATCTCACTTTGGAGCAAGTGACCAGAATCGAACTGGCATCCTAGCCTTGGCAAGGCCATGTACTAACCATTGTACTACACCTGCAATGTATGACATTTTAAATTATAACCTATTTTATCCTAATTGTAAAGTCCTTTTATTTATTCCCTCAATCGCCGTTCATTATTATTTGAATTTCCGTTTTTAAAAATTATTCAAAAATGAAAAGCATTATAATGTAATTATTTAATAAATATGTTATGATAAATATATAAAGTTTTAGAGGTTTGTTGTATATGAGAATTTTACATTTATTCAATTGGCGATTAAGAGATATAATTCCGATTCTAGAAGATGTGTCCTATCAAAAATTTGATGGTATTCAAATTAACCCTATTCAACCCTTGAAAGAAGAAGATTCAAATGCATGGTGGATGTCTTATCAACCTATTGATTTTAGAATTGGCAATAAATATGGAAGTGAAGATGAACTTCGCTATTTATGTATGGTCGCAAAAAAATATAATCTTAAAATTATTGCAGATGTAATATGCAATCATATGGCTGGTAAAAATGACGGGAGTTTATACCCCCATGAAAAAGTAGAAGATTATTTAAAAACCAAACCCTATTTTTGGAAAAAACCTACTAATGTAAACGATTGGCATAATCGTTATGAAGTTACAAATTATTGCATCGGACTCCCTGGTTTAAATCTTTGTAACTTAGAACTCCAAAACATAATTTTAAATTTTATAAAAGAATTAATTAATTGTGGCATTAATGGTATTAGATTTGATGCTGCTAAAAACATTGCTCTTTGTAGTGAGGGCTGTGATTTTTGGACGAGGATATTCTATGAACTAAATAATTATAATTTAATTAAATATGGTGAAATTATTTTTGAACATCCTGATGTCATTTACGAATATTGCAATTACATAGATGTGTTAACTGAAAACTGTTCATTAAATTCAGAAAAAATATTTAATTTTATTGAAAGTCATGATTCATATTTAGATTTTGGCTATACCAAAAATTTATCAAGCAATGAAATTAATGAAAGATATAGATATTTATCAACCATAAGTGAAAATACTTTATACTATGCCAGACCCTTTGATGACTCTTGGAAAAGTGAAGTGGTAAGGGAAGCTAATAATAACAAAGTATACCAATATAAGAAATATCATTAAAAATAAATTAATATTAAATTAATAATTTTATACTAAATAGTATTGTGAGTAAAATCACTAATACTATTTTTTACTATAAAAATTGCATAACCCTATTTTCCTAAATAATCAAAGATGTAACTGTATTATACTTTATTGTATGTTAAAAAAATTAGAAGCATATATTGATTTAGGTGATAAATATGATTGGTATGTTTGGTAGGAGAAACGGTAAATATGTAACATTTAATAAAGAAATTGTGGATATAATCTATAAATATAAGATGACTCCTTTAGGAATAATATTAGATTTTAATAATGAGGTAAAAGATGAATTTAATAATATAAAGCCCCTACTAGATTTATGTGATGGTTTTATTCTTCAGGGTGGTGATGATTACCATGATATTGATATAATGATAACCAAATATTTATATGATATAAATATTCCTACTTTTGGAATATGCTTGGGCATGCAACAGATGGCTGTAGCATTTAACGGAATTATGAATGATATAGACAATCATCAGAGTTTAGATAAATATGTCCATGCAGTTAAGATTGTAGAAAGTTCAAAATTATATGATATATTAGATAAAAAAGAAATAATGGTCAATAGTAGGCATAAAAGCTATATTTTAAAAACAGCATTAAATATAAGCTCTAAAAGCAATGTTATCGAATCTATTGAAGATAAAACCAAGTTATTCTTTATAGGTGTTCAATGGCATCCAGAGTCTATTTATGATGAAAATAGCGAAAAATTGTTTAATTATTTCTTTAATGTCGTAAAAAAGCAGTAAAATAAAAAAAAATGCTTGTCAAAATATAAAAAATATTGTATACTTAAATAGCATTCAAATTTTGGGCCTGTAGCTCAGTTGGTTAGAGCACACGCTTGATAAGCGTGGGGTCATAGGTTCAAGTCCTATCAGGCCCACCATTTTATGCCTCAATAGCTCAGTCGGTTAGAGCACTTGACTGTTAATCAAGGGGTCGTAGGTTCGAGTCCTACTTGAGGCGCCATTGGCCAGTTGGTGAAGTGGCTTAACACACTGCCCTTTCACGGCAGCATTCACGGGTTCGAATCCCGTACTGGTCACCA
>CAZIFR010000070.1:0-4862 GCA_964539185.1 uncultured Muribaculaceae bacterium
TGATGTTAAAGAAGCAATTAATATTGCTCAAAACTATTTTAAAGAGGATGTTTATATTTTATTAGAAAATGATTTACCTGATATTTTTAACGAAAAATAGATTGTTTATATGCAATCTATTTTTTTAATTTTTCTTTTAAATGAATAGTGGCTTGTTCGATATCGGAAAATTCAATAACCTTATCTTTTAATATTTGATAGGTTTCATTACCTTTACCAATTATTAGAACAATATCATTCTTTTTAGCCATATTAATGGCTTTTTTAATAGCTTGGTTACGATCGATAATAATTTCATAATTGTTCTTATCTTTTACTAAAGTAGTTAAATCATTAGCAATTTCAAGTGGATCTTCATCTCTTGGATCTTGGCTACTAATAATTGCCCAATCAACATTGGTTATGGCGTTATATCCTTTTTCGGGACGTTTACTTTTATCTCGTTCACCTGGTTCTGAAAAAACCAAGATAATTCGATTGTGTTTGATACTATTCATAAATTGTAATAGTTTTTCAATCCCATTAGGGGTATGGGCATAATCGATAAAAACTTTGAATTCCTGATCCAAATCGATTTGGGTTAGACGACCATCAATTTTGATTAGGGGAATTCTAGAGATTATTGTTTCGATATCATAATCTAATGTCAATAAAGTAAGTAAGCTGGCGGCTAAATTGTAAACATTAAATAATGCTAATAGGGGACTAGTAATAAGATAATCTTTCTTTTGATAACAAATGGTAAAGATGGTTTTATCACTTAGCAACTTAATATCTTTTATTTGTAAAGTGTTATCTTGATCTAAACCATAGGTTACAACTTGACCATTACAATTATTTAAAATTTCTTGATAGTGTTCATCATCTTTATTTAAGATGCAAAAACCATCTTTTTTAGTTTGAGTGAATAATTTAGATTTACAGGCAATATAATTGTCTAAATTTTTATGAGTATTTAAGTGTTCTTTTGTAATATTAGTTAAAATAGCACAGTCGTATAACAAACCATTTATTCGGCCATGATAAACCGCTTCACTTGATACTTCAATAGCTACATTATGGATATTATGTTGTAAAAATTTATTACAAACTGGATATAAAACATCTATATCAGGAGTAGAGTTGGTTGTTTTTTCTTGGAAATATTGACATTTAATCCCATTAGTTCCAATATAACCACAATTATCATCACCGATTAAGGTAGCGATAATAGTGGCTACACTAGTTTTACCATCTGTTCCAGTAACGCCAATTAATTTCATTTTAGATAGAGGATCATCGTAAAATTTCGGTAAAATTTCGCTTAATGTTTGGTTAGGATCATCTACTTTAATGATCGGAACACTTTTAGGTTCGATATCTTTTTGGACAATAACAGCTTTGGCTCCCTTTTTTATAGCATCATCGATAAATAAATGTCGATCAACATTAAATCCTTTTACACAAACAAACAAATCATTTTCAACAACATGAAAAGAATTGGTTTTAATTCCACCAATTAAGACATCGTATTCACAATTAATTATTTCGTTTAGTTTTTTCATTCTTGGCCTTCTTCTTTGTAAAAAGGATTCTAAAAATTAATATTAAACCAATACTAGTTACAATTATTTTAGTTCTTTTTTTAGCTTTTATTTGATTGTCAGCAATAACGTTAGGAACATTATGATATTCATCTAACAGTTGATTAATTTGATCCTCTTTATTATCGATATTATTATAATTATTAATAAAATCTTTGATTTCTTTTTGAACTACTTTATACTCTTTTTCATGATGATTATTTTGATAATATGTTAATAATTGTTGAATATTATCGTTTGTCGTATAAAGACTTGAAGCAATTGAAGGTAATTTATAATAGTTATTTTGCTTTTCCAAATTATAAGCTAGTTTATAAATTATTGGTTCATTATTAGCTTGAGCCACAATTTCCATTCCATATGGTAAATCATTATAAAAACCAATAGGAATATTCATCGAAGGAAATCCAACTAAGGGTGCTAAATTTGAACTATAAGTTGCTAGTTTTCTGGAATATATTTCATTCATCTTTAATAATGAAGTTTGTAATGTTGGATAAATAAGAACATCAATATCATTACTTTCAAATCGGTTATTAGCTATATTAATATTACTTTTTCTAATAGAAACATAGTTTTGATAAGTACTAGTGGTTCGGTAATCATTATTACAATAATAACCATTATAACTGGTAATATATTGAGTAAAATTGCCATCTTTTATTAAATCATCTAAACTTCTAACATGACCATTAGTACCTTGAATATATTGGTTGAAATCATAGCAAAGAGTAGTGGCGTCGAATTTATAAGTAACTGGGAAATTATTTAAATAAACAATTTGAGCACCTAATGATTTTAAAACATTAATTTGTTTTTGAACCATCTCTTTAATAAAACTAGAGGAATTATTTAAAACAGTTGTTAAAACACCTACTTTAATACCGTCTAAATTACTTTCGATTAAATTTGTTTGATAATCAACATCAGTATTATCCATAATTTCTAAAATAATAGCGCTATCCTCGACAAATTTAGTCATTGGTCCAGCTATATCTCTTAAGGGTTCAAACTTAATAATACCATCCATCTCAATACTATCAAAAGTAGGGCGGAGACCAACTAAATTATTAGCTGAAGAAGGGATTCTAATTGATGATCCAGTATCAGTACCAATCCCAGCAACAGCTAGATTACTAGCTACTCCCACTGCTGTTCCTCCTGATGAACCATAAGAGGAATAGGATGTATTATAGGCATTATAGACAAATCCAAAACTACTATGAGAATAAGCGGCATTAAAAGCAAATTCATCCATATTAGCTTTAGCAATAACAATAGCTCCAGCATCGACTAGTTTTTGAATAATAGGAGCATTTTTTATCGGATAGGAATCTAATAATGCTTTTGTTCCATTAGTAGTTGGTAAACCAACTACATCAATATTATCTTTAACAATAATCGGCAAGCCATAAATTAAACTTTTCCGCCCGTTTTTTTGATATTCTTTGTCTAGTTCTTTAGCTTGATTTAGAGCATCTTCATTGATTGTAATAAGAGCATTATATTGGTCATTATAAGCATCAATTCGATCAAGATAAATATGAACTATTTGTTCATATGTTAAATAACCTAAATCAACATAATTTTGGATTTGTTTAATTGTCAGACCATTTAAATCAACTACTGATTCAGTTAAGGCTGAGACATTTAAAGGAAGTAATAAGATTAACCATAAAACTAATTTTTTCATATTTCACCATCAATATTATTTTAGCACATTTTACTGGATGAGTAAATATTATTCCCAAAAGAGGACGAATTCATATAATACTATGGAGGTGTGCTTTTGTGAATATAAAAGATAATTCAAAGGATGTTTTAGAGGGTGATATTTTTGTTGCTATTGGAAAAGGTCATAATTATATTTTAGAAGCAATTGAAAAAGGGGCTAGTAAAATTATTGCTAATAAGGGAAAATACGCAGTTGAAACGTTTATTGTTGAAAACACTCATAAGTATTTAGTTAATTATCTAAAAGAAAATTATTATGAAGATATTAAAGATATTAAACTTATTGGAATAACAGGAACTAATGGTAAAACAACGACGGCTTATTTAATTTATCAAGCGTTAAATAAATTAAATATAAAATGTGCTTATATTGGAACCATTGGTTTTTATATGAATGGATTTGTAAAAAGTTTAAGAAATACTACTCCCGATATTTTAGAAATCTATAATCTGTTAATGGAGTGTAAAGAAAATGATATTGAATATGTTGTTATGGAAGCTAGTAGCCATGGTTTGGATGGTAATCGATTAGATGGTTTAAAATTTAAATATGCCATTTTTACTAATTTAACTTCTGAACATATGGATTATCATAAAACGATGGAGCATTATTGCTTGGCTAAACAAAAATTATTTGATATGAGTGAAGTTGGAATAATTAATATTGATGACGAATATGCTTCCTATTTTTTTAGACAAGATAATATTACCTATGGTTTGCTAGGTGATTACAAATTAGAAGAATATAAAGTTAGTTTAAATAATTTAAAATTTAAAGTTAATGGTGAGAGTTATAAATCCAAGTTAATTGGAAAACATAATATATATAATCTATTAGCCGTTATTAGCTTACTTAAAGTTATGAAACTAGATTCTAAAATTATCGAAGTATTAACTCCGCCAGTAGGAAGAATGGATATTGTTAGGAAAAATAATAATTTAATAATTGTCGACTATGCTCATACACCTGATGCGACTAGTAAAATTATTAACAGTGTCAAAGAATTAAACCCTAATAAAATTATTACGATTATTGGTTGTGGAGGAGATAGAGATCGATATAAAAGACCGATTATGGGCAAAATAGCCACCGATAATAGCGATTATGTTATTTTTACTAATGATAATCCTAGAGGCGAAAAACCGAAGTTAATTGTTAAAGATATGTTACAAAGTGTTGACAATAAAAATTATAAAATCATTTTAAACAGGAAAAAAGCTATTATTAAGGGTATACAAATGTTAAATAAAAATGATATACTATTAGTGCTTGGAAAAGGCCATGAAAGTTATCAAATAATTGGTAATAAAAGATATGACTTTAATGATAAAAAAATAATCGAAGAAAATATTTAGGAGTGATGACATGTTAATTTTAGCAAAAGCTACACTAGCACTTATGATAGGATTTATATTATCTATTATTTTTGGACTTATAATAATACCAATGTTAAAAAAAATGAAAATAAATCAAAAAGTTAGTATTTTTGTAAGTAAACATAAAAATAAAGAAACCGGAATTGCAATATCTGCTCATGGCAACTC
>CAZIFR010000071.1:0-4794 GCA_964539185.1 uncultured Muribaculaceae bacterium
AATTAAATGGAACAACAGCAATATTAGAAAAAACAACTACCAATTCAATTCAAATTGAATTAGATAATACTCATATCTATTATTCTAGAGTGGAAGGTTATCAAGCAACCAAAACAGGTAGTTTTGATGCTTATTGGCCTGTTGCTGAGCCTGCTTTAGGGAGAGTACAGCTAGGTTCGGCTGGACAGTGGAATATATATAGTGTAAGAAATAATAGAGCGACTTTTAGTAATGGCAAATACCCATTGAGATTTGATTTCAATAATGTAAATGTTGAATCAACTGTTTATTACGATGGTGGAATGTTAATTGATTTAACAGCTACTTTTGGAAAAGGAAATGAACCAACAAAAGAGTGGTGTGATACAAATATTCCGTTTTTTGAAGGAAGTAATATAGTTCATATTCCTATAAGCTAAATTATAACTAGCTAAAATATCCTATATAAAATAATAAATAAAATAATAGAAATAAAAGCATGTAAGATTCTTGCTAATAAAAAGGGTAAATATTTTATTTTAGTTTCGCTAATTATACTTACAGTTTGAAGATGAACAGAAATCCCACCAAACGATAAAATAGCGGTTATTAGAAGACCTTTTAGATAAATACTATTACTTAATAGACTAACATGTTTTAAACCTTGAGTTATTTCTAATAAACCACTTAAAAGAGATTTATATAATAATGGTAAATGAAAGTTATTATCGATAATTGTTGTCATAATTAAACAAGTGGTCACAACACCTAAAATAAGTAATAAGGTGTTAATTGTATTAACTAAAGAATTAGTGATTATTTCACCTAATTTTTTTTCATTATTAATTCGTTTATAATGCATTTTAGATAAAGCTTTTTTAAAAGAAAATTTGGACATATTTACATCACTTTGATTATAATTTCTAATTATTATACCAATAATAATATTGCTTAAATAATGACCAATTAAAACTAAATAGGTGATATTTATGTCTAAAAGGCATAAATAAACTGTTCCTAAAATAAAAAGAGGATTAGAAAAATGGGAAAACATTAAAATTTTAGTTGCTTCTTTATCACTTAATTTCTTTTGTAAGTATAGTTCTTTAGTATATTTAGCATTGGATGGGAAACCTGATATTAAACTCATAAAAAAAACAAATGATGCATTTCCATTGATTTTAAACAGTTTTTCAAATAATGGTTTAAATAATTCACCGAATAGTTCGACAAAACCATAATTAATTAAAATTTCGGAAACGACAAAAAAGGGGAATAAGGATGGAAAAATATTATTAATCCATATTTGAAATGAGAATTTTACAGCTTCCAAGATGGTTGATGCTTCACTTAAAATTTCATAAGTTATGAAAAGTAATATAAACATTATCATGATTGACATTATTTTTCTCATAAATTCCTCATTTCGTTCTATAATTATTTTAGGAGGTTTTTCTAATGCTTAATAAATTGTATGCCAAAATAAAAAATACTTTGAAAGAAAAGTATAAAATATATCTGACATTCTTAATTTTATTTTTAGTTATAACAATTGAACTCCCTTTTTATTTAAATGTTCCTGGAGGATTAATTAATATATCGAAGCGGATTAAAATTAATGATGAACATGTCTCAGAAAAATATAATATGGCTTATGTATCTGAATTTAAAGCTACTATTCCAACTATTTTATGGGCCTTAATGGATAATAATTGGGATATATTGCCTAAAAAAGAAGTTATTTTAAAAAATGAAACGGAAAAATTAATTGAATACCGAAACAAATTATTGTTAGAAGAGTCTAATCAAAATGCTATTTATGTTGCTTTTAAATTAGCTAATAAAAAATGTGATATTTCAAATAATAAAGTGTATGTTGTTTATGTTGATGAAAATAGTAAGACTAATTTAACTGTTGGTGATCAAATTATTAAAATTAATAATGAAAAGGTAGACAATAAAACTCAGATTCAAAAAACATTAAGTAATAAAGACATTAATGAATTAGTTAGTTTTACCGTTTTAAATAATGGTATTGAAACTATTAAAACAGGTCGAACTTACAATTATCAAAACAAAACAATTGTTGGCATTGTTTTATCTGAAATAAAAGATATTAAAACTGATTATAAAATTGAATTTGATTTTAAAAACTCAGAATCTGGACCATCAGGTGGTCTTATGATGACTTTATCTATTTACGATTATTTAATTGGCAATATCGATCATAATTATAAAATTGCTGGTACAGGTTCAATTGATGAAGAAGGAAATGTTGGTTCAATAGGAGGTGTCAAACACAAAATCCTTGGTGCCATAAGAGAAAAAACCGACATTTTCTTTATTCCAAGTGGTGAAAATTATGAGGAAGCAGTTGAAATTCTTAAAAATAAAAAAAACAAATTAACTTTAGTAAAAATAAATAATATTAATGAAGCTATTGATTATTTAAAGACATTATCTAATCGTTAAATTATATCTTAAAAAATAGACGAAAGTCTTTTTTTTTGCTATAATTAATAAAGGTGATTGTTATGACTTTTAACAGCGTTGATATTGAAAAAGTAACTCCGATGATGAAACAGTATATTGAAATAAAATCTAATCATCTTGATATTATTTTATTTTACCGTCTAGGTGATTTTTATGAAATGTTTTTTGAAGATGCCATTTTAGCATCACGAGAATTAGAACTAACCTTAACAGGTAAAAGTGCTGGATTAAAAGAACGAATTCCAATGTGTGGAGTTCCTCATCATGCAGCTAATTTATACATTGATAAATTAATTCAAAAAGGATATAAAGTTGGTATTTGTGAACAATTAGAAGATCCTAAAGATAGTAAAGGAATCGTTAAAAGGGGAGTAACACAAATAATAAGTAGGGGAACGATTATTAATGATGAATCTTTAAAGTCTTTTGAAAATAATTATATTGGTGCCATTATTGATTTTAATCATGCTTATGGGATAAGTTATTCTGATATTACAACCGGAGATATGTTTGCCTTATTAATTGAACACAATGTTCCTAAACTAATCAGTACTATTGCCAGTATTGGGCTTAAAGAAGTAATTGTCAGTAGTCAATTTGATAAAAATATTTTTCATACATTAAAGCATAACTTTAATTTAACCTTATCGATTCTAGATAAAACAGACGAATTAAATCAATATCATTCTATTTACGAAAATGTTACAGACATAAGATTAATTGAGGTTACTAAATATTTATTAACCTATATTAATCATACTCAATTTAAAGATCTAACCCATTTACATCCAGTTATCATTAAAACCGAACAAGATCATTTAAGAATGGATATTCATACGAAAAGAAACTTAGAACTAACAGAAACAATTAGACTTAAAACAAGAGAACATTCATTAATTTGGATTCTAGACAAAACTAAAACGGCCATGGGTTCTAGAATGTTAAAACAAATGATTGAAAATCCCATGACTGATAAAAAAGACATTGAAAAAAGATATGATATTGTTGAAACCTTACTAGAACAATTTATTTTAACAAACGATTTACAAAAATTATTACTTACCGTTTATGATTTAGAAAGATTATCTGGAAGAATTGCTTTTGGAACAGCTAATGCTAGAGATTTATTGCAATTAAAAACTTCAATAAGGGTTTTACCAAATATTAAAGTTATTTTAAAGGAAATTAACTTTTATAAAGAAATTGACACTTTAAATGACTTACATTCCCTTTTAGATAAAAGTATTTACGAAAACCCTCCAATAGGATTAAAAGAAGGGTATTTAATTAAAGAAAATTATAACACTGAACTTGATGAATTAAAAGACTTAAGAAAGGGTGGGAAGGATTTTATTGCTCGTTTTGAACTAGAAGAAAAAGAACGAACGGGAATAAAAAACCTTAAAATTGGCTATAATCGTATTTTTGGTTACTATATTGAAATAAGCAAAGGTAATATTGATTTAGTTAAAGATGAATATGGTTATGAACGAAAACAAACTTTAGCCAATTGTGAACGATATATCAGTCCCATATTAAAAGAAAAAGAATCTTTAATTTTAAATGCCGAAGAAAAAATCATTAATTTGGAATATGATTTATTTACGATGATTCGTGATAATATTAAAAAATATATTCCACTATTACAAGAAGTTGCTAAAACGATTAGTGAAATCGATGTTTTACAATCATTTGCAACAGTATCTTCAATGAATAATTATATTAGACCAACAATTACTGATAAACGAATGATAGAAATTAAGGAAAATAGACATCCAGTAGTTGAAAAAGTATTAAATACAACTGAATTTGTCGCTAATGATGTTTTAATGGCTGAACAAACTAATATCTTATTAATAACAGGTCCTAATATGGCGGGTAAATCGACTTATATGCGCCAATTAGCTATTAGTGTGATAATGGCTCAAATCGGATGCTTTATCCCTGCTAAAGAGGCTATTATGCCTATTTTTGACGCCATCTATACTAGAATTGGTGCTAGTGATGATTTAGTAAGTGGCGAGTCTACCTTTATGGTTGAAATGAATGAAGCTAATAATGCTATTTCTAATGCTACTGATAACTCGTTAATTTTATTTGATGAATTAGGTCGGGGAACAGCTACTTTTGATGGAATGGCTTTAGCACAATCAATTATCGAATATATTCACGATAAAATAAAATGCAAAACTTTATTTTCAACTCACTATCATGAATTAACCGATTTAGACAATAATTTAAATGATCTAAAAAATGTTCATGTTTCAGCATATGAAGAAAATGGGAATATAACATTTTTACATAAAATTAAAGATGGCAGTA
>CAZIFR010000072.1:0-4741 GCA_964539185.1 uncultured Muribaculaceae bacterium
AATTATCATTTTCATATATAACTGGTATCATTTTATCATATAATTCTGGTTTATTCGCTCCACTACCATCTATATAATATCCATAATAAGGAACACATTCTTCTTGAACATTATATTCATAAGCTGAATTAAAAACCTTAATTTCAATGTATTTATTAGGATCGACATTTTTATTGGTTACGGGATCAATCAAATTAGAATGTAAATATTCCCCTTCCATTAATTCATTAATTGTTACACAATAAGTATAGCCATCTACTTTTTTCAAATCATGATTACTAGCATATAATTCACTAGCTGAATATATCATTTGCTTCACTGCATCACTTAGTTCATTTTTAGTATCCTTTATATGTTTTAAAAGAGGTGGAAAGGCAAATACAGCAATAATTGTTATTATTATAACAACTCCAATTATTTCAATTAAAGTAAAACCATCTTTTTTCATTATAATACCTACTTTCTATATAATATGATACCATTTTTCTAACTAAAAAACAATATAAAAAAAATAGCAAATGCTATCGTTATTTCTTTTTTATTAAAATGTTTTTATCTAACTGTTTATTTATATTATTATAAATTAGTGATTTCATAAATTTATAATCTGATGACTTATCATATAATTCAAATGCTTTCTCATATGCCTCGACATCATCATATTTTAATCCTATCATCGGATAACCTTCTCGAGCTAGTTCTAAATTCATTACCATTCGACCAGTGCGACCATTACCATCATAGAAAGGATGAATATCACTTTCAAATTTTAAATGAAAAATAGCTAATTTGGTTAATAAATCACAATCAGTTTTAACATACCAATCCATCAAATATATTAATCGTGAAAGAAATATTTCTCGGGTTGGTAAAGTACGCTTTTTTAGTTTGTCTTTATTAGTTCCTTCTCGGTAATGACCTTTTTCAAATGGAGCAAATATTAGATATGAATTTAAAATAAATCTATTAAAATCTTTAAGTGTTTCTTCAGTAAATGGATGTCTATAATTGGGAGGATATGGAAAATTACTTTCTTCATTAATAGTATGGATAATATCATGGTAAGAATAGTAAATACCAATTAATTCATCACAATAATAAGAACTATATATATTTTCAGGAAATTCTAAATCATTTTTTATCATAAATAATTTTTCATCATCTGATAAGGCATATTTTGACTCTCTTCTACTATGCGTATTATTTAAAATAAAATTGCATTTAATTGTTTCTAATTGTGACTTAGTATATGCACCTAATTCACTTAAATATTCTTTTTTCTTTTTTAACTCCTCAATACTCATTAATCCCCCTATATTTAAAAGATTCATCTACTTCTATGAATCTCTTCTTCTTCAATATGATTATATATAATATTAGCTTTTAATTCGTTTTCAATGACATCAAATTTATTATTTAATAATTCTAAATATTTTTCATCTAAATAAAATTTATATTTACTATTAACAATCATTCGATATCTTTGGATTTCACCTAATGCTTTTCTAGAATCATCAGCGTCTTCATTATCCAATTTATTTATTAAATATTCAATAAAAAGATTTAACTTGTTACGGACTTTTTTTTGAATAATTTGTTTTATTAAATTAAATTTAAAAATGGTTACTACTTCTATTTTAAAACCATAATCTAATGTGTTTTTAGGATGAAAACAATACCCTTGAACATTACTAACATAAAAAGTATGCCATTTATGATTTTGTTTATCGATAATATATTTTTCTTTCATAAAATCATTCCTTTTCTAATAAATCAGGTCGTCTTGTTTTTGTTTTTTTAGTACTTTCTTCTAATCGCCATTTATTAATATTTTCATGGTGTCCGGATAATAAAATGTCAGGAACTTTCATATCTCTAAAAATAACAGGTTTAGTATATACGGGATAATCTAATAAATTATTATTAAAAGAATCATTAAGATGAGATTCTTCCCTAATAACACCCTCAATTAATCTAACTATACTGTCAGTAATAACCATAGAAGGTATTTCACCACCAGTTAATATAAAATCACCAATCGATATTTCTATATCAGCTAACGTTCTTATTCGCTCATCATATCCTTCATAATGTCCGCAAATAATAATTAGATGTTTTTTATCAATAAAATCATATGCTAATTTCTGATTATATGTAATTCCTTGTGGTGTCGTTAAGATAATAAAACTATCTTCTTGTTTAATTGAATCAATAGCATTGAAAACAGGTTCAGGCATTAAAACCATTCCTTTGCCACCACCAAAGGCATAGTCATCAACTTTCTTATGAGGATCGTTAGAATAATCTCTAATATTATGAATGTTAATGGTTACCTTTTTATTTTCAATAGCTTTTTTAATAATTGATTCGGTTAAAAAACCATCAAACATATTAGGAAATAAAGTTAAAATATCAATTATCATTTAATAAACCTTCAATAATTTTGATCTTTACTTCTTTTCTATTTAAATCAACGTTTATTACAAACTCATCAATAAATGGAATTAAATGTTTTTGGGTTTTACTTTTAATAACTAAAATATCATCTTTAGGACTTTTCATAATGCTATCTACTACTCCAATTAAGGTGTCGCCATTATAAACTTGAAGTCCAACTATATCTTCATTCACATAACCATCTATTTTTAAATCGTCTCTATTGATGAATACTTGATCAGTTTTAAAAATGATTGCTGCATCGATTGAATCAATCCCTTCAAAAGTTATCATATCATAAGCTTTATGAGGTCGATATGATTTAATTACCATTTCTTGCTTTCGTTTACCTAAATAAACAGTTTGACCTTCTTTAAAAACATCTTTTTTAAATCTAAAGTCCGAAAGAAGTCTCAGTTCTCCTTTTAACCCATGAGTATTAACAATTTCTCCAATTAAAATATAGTTCATAATTATTACCTCGTCATTTCATATAATATAATACTTGTCGCCACCCCAACATTTAGACTTTCACATTGATCATTCATATCAATATAAATAAACTCATCACATAACTCTTCACTTAATTCAGAAATGCCATTTCCTTCATTGCCCATTATTATAACAAATTTTTCAAATTTATCAACACTTTTTAAACTTTTCCCATAAGTCACTTTTGTTCCATAAACATGAAACCCTTCATTTTTAAGCTCTGGTATCACCTTTTCGACATCTTCAATAATAATATTTAAATGAAATATTAACCCTTGAGTTGCTCTGATAACTTTAGAATTATATAAATCAACACAGTTTTTACTTAAAATCAAAGTATCAATATTAAAAGCGACACAACTTCTAATAATAGTTCCTAAATTGCCCGGGTCTTGAATCTCATCTAAAAAAACAATTTTATTACCTTGTAAAATATTATCCTTTTTAATACAAAGTCCGAAAAAGTTAGTTGGTGTTTCTAATTCACTTAAATAATGAATAATATTGTTAGTAATATAATGAGTTGGAACATCAAGAGGCATTAAGTCATCTTTTTCAATATATAGTTCTTTTAAATAACCAGTTTTATATGCTTCTAAAATTAAATGCCTACCCTCAACTAAAAATAATCCCTTCTTATCGCGAGATTTTTTCGTATTTAGTTTTTTTAAATCCTTTATTTTTTTATTTTCTATTGAATTATATAGCATATTTAACCACCATTACTATAATATCAAAAAATGCCCTAAATGTAAAATAAAAGTTATCCTCCATTATAATTATTAAAATTGCGTTAATCTCAAAAGACACTCATCCAATCAAATTTTTGTTCAACAAATCCGAAATCAGGTTTTTTTACTAAATGAATATTATCGTTGATAACATATATAGCATTTAAATCCTCTTTATTAGATATACCAAAATGATAAATAATGGTTTTAAACCATCTAAAAGTCCTACTAAAAAACATAATGAAATTAATCATTATCGTTTCATTATTCGTTATTATTAAATATGCATAATGTATAATAGAAAGGCGGAATATTTTGGACAACTCATATAAAAAAGCCTTAGAAAAAATTAAACACGATAGTAAGTTCAAACCAACTTGCTGTATTTGCCCAACCGGACCAACTGGACCGACTGGACCAACTGGACCAACTGGACCTCAAGGAATGGCATTAGGCGGAATGCAAGTACAATTAATTAGTCCAGAACCCGTAACAATAAGTAATGATGATCCAATTATATTTAATACAACAATTACCAACGTGTCATCAAACATTACATACGATGATACTACTGGTGTGTTTACTATAACAGCATCAGGACTTTACTATATAAATTGGTGGTTAGGAATAGATGGTTCTTCTGTTGCTCCTGTTATTATTTATAGTATTGCTGTATCAACAGGTGAAATCATTTCATCAACAACCACAATTCAATCAGAAAACATGTCAGGGAATGCACTTTTAAATATAATTGCCAGTATTGATGCACCTGTAACATTTAGTTTAATAAATCAAACTGGGAATGACACTTTTATTTCTTTTGCAGATGTTAAAGCTAGTTTAGTTATATTACAACTAACTCAAAGTATTTAAACATTTATGATTTAATATAAAAAATTGTTAACTATAACAATTTTTTTAACATTATTATTTTTCATTTCTGATATCTACTTATATTTAATACAATTCCAATACTTATTAGAGTTATAAGTAAACTCGATCCACCATAGGACAAAAATGGTAAAGTTACCCCCGTTACTGGTATTAGTCCTGTAACAACCATTAAGTTTAAAGCCGCTTGA
>CAZIFR010000073.1:0-4605 GCA_964539185.1 uncultured Muribaculaceae bacterium
TAAAAAGATGAATGTTACAGTTGAAAAAATTCGTGAAATTTATAAAATTAGTCAAGAACCAGTTAGTTTAGAAACACCGATTGGCGAAGAAGATGATTCACATTTAGGGGATTTTATTAAAGATGAACACAATATGAGCCCTGAAGATTTTACAACTAATGAACTATTAAAAGATGAAATTAATGATATATTATTAACTCTAACGGAAAGAGAAGAAAAAGTCGTTCGATTAAGATTTGGTTTAGAAGATGGTAAAGCTAGAACTTTAGAAGAAGTTGGTCAAATGTTTGGAGTAACTAGAGAAAGAATTAGACAAATTGAAGCTAAAGCTTTAAGAAAATTAAGACATCCATCACGTTCGAGAAAATTAAAAGATTATATGGATAATTAAAAGCTTAAGGGCTTTTTTAATTGACAAAATATATAAAATGTACTAAAATAAGGGTGTATTAAAAACGCAAAAGGAGTAAGTTATGCCAGATAAAAAAAATTATAATCAATTATTAGAAACACTATTAGGTGTTTTTACAATTGATAAAAGTAAAATTAAAATGTTGTTAATGAGGAAAAAAACCGAGCCATATAAAGGATACTGGGTTATTCCTGGTAGTTTGGTTACTAATGATGAAACATTAGAAACAAATATTAGTAATGTTTTAACTAATATTGGGTTACCTGCTTTATATAATGAACAATGTTATACATTTAGTCATCTTGATCGTAATTTAGATAATAGAACAATTGCTATTTCTTATATTGGATTAATTGATAATATAACTTTATATTTAAAACAAGAAGATAAAAAAGATATTGAGTTAGAATGGTTTGATATTAATGTTATTCCTAAAATGGGATATGATCATGAAATTATTATTATGAAATTAATTAGTTATTTTAAAAGTAAAATTGTCAATAGCAACATTTTAAAAAAATTATTTCCAAGTGATTTCACTTTACCTGAATTACAACATGTTTATGAACAAGTTTTAGAAGTTGAATTAGATCGAAGAAATTTTAGAAAAAAGCTTCTTAACTTAGGTTATATTGAATCGACAGGAGAAAATAATGAGGGATATACAGGTAGACCGGCTAAATTATATCGGTTTAAAGATGATTTTGAAGCAAAGGATTTATTTTAGATGAATAACAGGGGATGGGGTTTACAAGCTATGATGGTAATGGTCTTCATTCTTATGATTGCTTTAGTTATTGTTGCTGTTATTGCTAGTACGAAATTAAATAGTCTTTTTCCTTCAGGTGAAACTTATAACCAACTAGAAAATGAAGTTATCGAAGCTTTAAAAAAATATGAAGCTGATTATATTGATTATTTAAATTATAATGCTGAAACTATAATTAATATTAGAACATTACAAAATCAAAATCTATTGAATAAATTAGTAGATCAAAATAACAATAATTGTTCAGGTTATGGAACGATTATCAAAAAAAGTCAAGGTATTATTTATAAGGCATATATTAAATGTGGTGATTATAAAACAGATGGATATGAGAGCTAACATGTTATGTCAAGAGGTGAGTTATGTACTTAAAAGAAATAAAAGCTCACGGTTTTAAATCGTTTGCTGATAAAACAAAAATTGAATTAGAGAATAAAATTATTGGAATTGTTGGACCAAATGGCAGTGGTAAAAGTAACGTTGTCGATGCTATTAAATGGGTTTTAGGAGAACAATCGATTAAAACCTTACGTGGCGATGGAAATATGACTGATGTAATATTCTCGGGAAGTAAATCCAGAAATGCTAGTAATGTTGCAAGTGTTACTTTAGTTTTTGATAACAAAGATCGTTATTTAAATTTAGCATTTGATGAAATTGCTATTAAAAGAAGGGTTTATAAAGATGGAACCAATGAGTATTTTATTAATAACGAAAAAGTTAGATTAAAAGACGTTAACAATTTACTTGTCGATAGTAAAATTGGAAAAGAATCATTTAATATTATTTCACAAGGTAAAATAGATTATATTTTATCAAACAAACCAGAAGATCGAAGAATTATCTTTGAAGAAGCGGCTGGCGTTTTAAAGTATAAAAAAAGAAAAGAAGAAGCCTTTCGTAAATTAGAAAAAACTAATTTAAATATGAACCGCATTGATGATATTATTAATGAATTAGAAGCACAGATTGAACCTTTGAAAGAACAAAAGGATCAAGCTTTAGAATATCAAAAAATTGATACCGAATTAAAAGACTTAGAGATAGCTTTAATTACTGAAGAGACAACAAATTTAAATTTTGAATATCAAAACAATAAAAATAAAATTGATGAACTAACGGATACTATTTCTAAAATTAATGTTAGTAATATTAGTTGTGAGGCGACTATTGAAAAATATAAAAAAGATATTAATCTTATTGATGAAAAAATTAAAAATGTTCAAAATAAATTAATTGCTTTAACTAGCGAGGTTGAAAAATTAAATAGTCGTAAATCGATTATTATCGAAAGACAAAAGTATAATGCTTCAGATATTAAATTACATGACAATTTAATATCACTTAAAGAAAGACAACTAAGTTTAAATAGCGAAGTTAATAACTTGACTAATAAATTAAATATATTAGAAAAAGAAATTACCGAATATGATTTAAAATTAACGGTTGAAAATAAACGTTTAGAAGAAATAAAACAAACGAAATATAATACTGATAATCAATTAAGAGAAGTTTTAAAAACAAAACAAAGCTTAGAAATTAAGATCGACAATTTGAATTATGCCATTGAAAATAACAGTACTATTCCGTTTGCTGTAAAAAAAGTCTTAGAAAATCCTAAATTAAGAGGTATTCATAGTATTATTGGGTCTTTATTTGAAGTTGAAGAAAAATATTCAACAGCAATATCGACGGCTTTAGGTTTAAGTATTTCTAATATTGTTGTCGGTAACGAACTTGATGCTAAAGAGGCAATTAATTATTTAAAAAATAATAATTATGGACGAGCTACTTTTTTCCCACTAAATATTATTAAACCTAAAACAATGGATGTTGATTTAAATAATATTATTGGAGTGGCTAGTGATTTAGTTAAGTATGATTCAAAATATAGCAATATTATTTTGAATCAATTAGGAAATGTTATTGTGGTTGAAAATATCGATATAGCTAATTTAGTTGCCAAACAAATCAATTATCGGTACCGAATTGTTACTTTAGATGGTCAATTACTTCATGTTGGTGGTTCACTAACTGGTGGATCTGGCCAAAAGATGAGAAATGTTATTGTCGATAAATATGAATTAGAAAACAATTTAAAAAAATTAAATATTTTAAATGATAATATTTCCCAAATCGAACATAATTTAAATAACATTGATAATGAATTAAGACAAGTGGAGGATAAGATTTATTTAATAAATAAAGAAAAATTAGATAAAACCGTTATTTATGATGCTATTAAAAAGAATATTATTTCTTTAGAAGAACAAATTAAAGTAATTAATATTGAAATTTTAGACACCAACAATTTAAAAAACAATACCTTATTAATAGAAGAAGAAAAGGTATTGACAGAATATTATGAAATTGTCGATATTAAAAACAATGTTGAAAATGAATTAAATACATTATTAAAAAATAAACAACAATTAAATGATGAACTATCTGATTATGAAGTATCATTAAAGAAAGAAAATAGTCTATTTAACATTAAAAATAATGAGCTGAAAGAATTAGAAATTTTAGTTAATAGATTAGATGTTAAAATTGATAATTTATTAAATACTTTGAATGAAACTTATTCATTAACGTATGAAGAAGCATATAAAAACTATAAACTAGATATTCCCGTAACAACTGCTAGAAACAAAGTTAATAATTTAAAAAGACAACTTAAAGAAATTGGGATTGTTAATTTAGGTGCTATTTTAGAATATGACCGAGTAAATGAAAGATATGAATTTTTATCAACTCAAAAGACCGATTTAATGAATGCAAAAAGTACCTTATTAGAAATTATTGAAGAAATGGATAAGGTTATGGCTAAAGAACTGCTTAATACGTTTAAGATTATAAAAGAGAACTTTAATACGACGTTTAAAGAATTATTTAAAGGTGGAACAGCTGATTTAAAATTAACTAATCCTGATCAAATATTAGAAACAGGGATTGAAATTATTGCTATGCCACCTGGAAAAACATTAAAAACCATTTCACTTTTATCTGGTGGTGAAAAAACACTAACAGCAATAAGCTTATTATTTGCTATTTTAAAATCAAAACCAGTTCCTTATTGTGTTTTGGACGAAGTTGAAGCAGCTTTAGATGAAACAAATGTTGAATATTTTGGTGAATATGTTCAAAAACTTAAAGCTAATACTCAGTTTATAATTATTACTCATAAGAAAAAAACGATGGAATATGTTGATTTATTATATGGAATTACTATGCAAGAATCTGGTGTTTCAAAATTAGTTAGCGTAAAATTAGAAGAAGTATATAAATAAAGTTGCTATTTAAAGCAACTTTTTTAAATGAAATAAATATTTTAATATTTAATGGAAATAATATATTTAAAATGGAGATTAATATTAAAATATGTAATTTAGTTATCTTTGGTTATCTTTAATATGTTTTAGAT
>CAZIFR010000074.1:0-4450 GCA_964539185.1 uncultured Muribaculaceae bacterium
TACCCAGCATTTCTCTAGCTTCAGACCCAACAGCTAAAACCTTTTTTGTATCAGAAGATATAGCAACAACACTAGGTTCATTTAACACGATCCCTTGTCCCTTTACATATATCAATATATTGGCAGTTCCTAAATCTATACCTATATCTTTTGCAAACACTATATCACTCTCATTTCTTAAATTATTATAACATATATATTACTGTTTTTGTAATCTTTCGTTCAATTTTAAGTACTTTTTCTTTGTTGATTGACCTCCTCTAATATGCCTAATATCTATATGATATTTTAATATTTTATCAACCCTTTTATAAAGATCTAAATCAATTTCCAACAATCTTTCATGTAAATCCTTATGAACAGTACTTTTTGAAACTCTAAAAATTTCAGCCAACTGTCTTATAGTCATTTCAGTTTCAATCATAAATTTTGCTTCTCTTTTTACTCTTGAAATAATTTCTTTATTCATAGAATCCCTCTTAGTTAAGTATATAGATTTAAATTTTGATTATACCTAAAAAAGAGTTTTAATCTCTTTATAATTCATTGATTTTTTTATCATAATATTTTTCAGGATCAACATTACATCCTTTATGAATTAATTCAAAATGTAAATGGTTTCCTAAACTAGGATCAAGATTAGAACCCCCACTTTTACCTATAATCTGTCCTTGTAATACTTGATTATCAATTTCAATGTTAGTTTCGCTTAAACTTTGATAAACGCTAATTAAGGTCCCTTCATGTGTGATTTCGATAATTTTCCCTAATAAATTATCTTCTTTAATATTAGTTACTATTCCATCTAAAACAGATACAACTTCAAATTCTTCATTACTTTTATAATCTACCCCGCTGTTAGGAATATATGTTCCTTCATAATATATTAATGATTTAAGTTGATTATCAACTGTATCTTTAGCATCATAATAATATTTAGCAACGGTAATTCCGTCAGCCGTATAAGGCCTTGCAATTTTAGAAGACATATTAACAACCGGTGTTTTATCATCAATAATAGTTTCATTAACATAAATCGTATCATCTTCTAAATTCGCATTAAAAGAAGCCATTTCAAGCATATATATTGTTCCTAAAATAGTAATAAAAGCAAAAGCATATAATCCATAAATAATTCCTTTTTTTAATCTTCTTTTTTTCATATTTTCACCTCTAATTTAAGTTTGGCTTAATATGAATAATTTATACATTTTTTTAAATTTTTTTTAAAGAAGTTCCCTGATAGTAATAAGCTAAGATTTCTTTGTATTCAAAACCTTTTAAAGCCATCGCCTGAGCCCCATATTGGCTCATCCCAACTCCATGACCATAACCTTTTGTTTTTATTTTAACAGCATCATCAACTAATTTCATTATAAAATAATTAGATTTTAATCCAAGACTTTTAACAATTTCAGCACCTTCATAATCTTTTCCATTTATTTTAATTTTTTTTATCCTTCCTGTACTAGTTTTATCGATAACTTCTGTATTTAAACTTGATTCAAATTTTAAATTTAGTTTTTTATAAAAATCTGTTAATGTAAAACTATAATCAATTTCATAAACTGGTGATATTTCATCCCAAGTAGAAACAACACTTCTTAAGTAAGGAACCATATTAGAAAAAACCTCTTCACTATTTTCTGTCGCTCCAACACTAGTTGAAAAAAACATAGCATCAATTACTTGTCCATTGTATTCTAAATATTCATTATAAGTTTCTAAAACAGCCATTTTGATTTTGTTTATTTTACTAGTATAATCATTTGCCCAAGTTGTTTTTAAATATTCATTGTCTAAATAAACCTGATTCATAACAGAATCGACAACATCATAATCTTTTTCCTTGTTATAAATCATCTGTTTCATAACATAACTTCTAGCAGCTACAGCTTGAGCTTTCAAAGCTTCCTTCTCAAAAGAAGTTGGCATTTCTCCAGCAACTACTCCAACTATATATTCTTCAAAGGAAACATTAACTATTTCATTTGTTTGTATCCTTTTTACCCTAACTTGCATGCTTGATGAGAAAATGAAATTAATTTCATCATTCCGAACAAAAACATTAATGATAAATAACGGAATTAAAATTATTATAGTAGTTAAAAACAGTATTTTTTTCACTAGATCATCTCCAATATAAAATACTGCTAAAATACTTAAAATATTCATTATTACTAAATTTGTCGACTAATAATTATCAATCATTTGATTTCTTTTAATATGACGCTCTTCGTTTGAAAATTCTGTCGTTAGAAATTTAATAATAATATCTTTATAAAGCGTGTTGTTTGATCCAATAGCAATTACATTAGCATTATTATGGCTTCTGGCCATTATCGCATCATTAACAGTATCTACCTTAGCACACCTAACTTTTTTAACCTTGTTGCAAGCAATACTCATCCCAATTCCTGTACCACATATTAAGATGCCATAATCTAATTTTCCATCACGAACATTTTCACCAATAGTAAATGCATATCCCGGATAATCAATTTTTTCAGTACTAGATGTGCCATAATCTATAATATTATACCCTGCTTTTATTAAAAAATTTGTCAATTCTTCTTTTTTCCCAACACCCCAATGATCACTTGCAATTCCAATTGTCATTTTATCATCTCCTGTAAAAATTATATCATTATTAAAAAAAAAAAGAAACTTACTTTGTTTCTTTTTCAAAACCATATTTACGGTTAAATTTTTCAACACGACCCGCTTTTGCTGTCATTCCTTGTTTACCAGTAAAGGCTGGATGACATTCATTACAAACTTCTAAATGTAATTCTTCTTTGTTTGATTGAACAACAAATTCATTTCCACATGCACAAACAACTTTAGTATCAACATATTCTGAATGAACTTTTTTCTTCATAGTATTCTCCTTCCGCCATAACAATTTCATGTTATAGAAATTTAATGCTAATATATTATAACAAAGTTATCCTTAAAAAAGCAAGTCTTATTTACTAAATTCTAATTTTTTGACAATATCATCACCTATTTCAATATAACCCGTTTTAGTTGGATAAGTATCTACAAATCCTTTAAAATTTAAAAGTTTGTGGGTATTAATGTATTTAATTTTATATTCATTAGTCAAATTAATCATTTTATTGTTAACGTAATTAAAAAATTGTTCTAACTCTTCGTCTTTTGTTTTGTTAAAAAATCCAATAAAAAATATTTTTTCTTTACAATATTGGCGGATTATTTTAAATAAATACTCTAAATCATCTGTTGTTTCCTCAAAAGTATTATATAAATCATTAAGCGTAAATTCTTCGTTTAAAGTAAGGTTCCTTAAAAAATCATTATTCCCCAAAGAAACTGTTACTAAATCAGCTTTGATTAATATGTTTTGAATTCTTTTTTGTGTGTTTCCAACACTAACAAAAACATTTGCCTCAATATCATTAATAATGTCTGTTGTGTGAGTATTTTTAAAAGCATAATGAACTGTTTCTTTTAACAAATTATTTTCTTTCAAATAATCCTTAACAAAATCGTAATACCCATAATCTACATTACCATATGGTGTCATTCCTAATGCAATTTCATCCCCGATATTAAAGTAATATATTTTATCATCCTTAAATCCTGTATATATTAAAAATATAGTTAAAGCAACAATAATAATGATTAAAACCTTTTTCATAAAAATTCCCCCTAAAAAAAGTAGATTATCTACTTTAATTATATTTATGAAACTTTTTATTATGCATCAATTAATTCTATTTTTGCCCCAACCTTTTGCAATTTTTCAACTATTTGTTCATATCCTCTTAAAATATGTTCAACTTCGCAAATTTCTGTTTTACCTTCAGCTAAAAGACCAGCTAATACCAAACAAGCTCCTGCTCTTAGATCTGTTGCCACTACTTTTTTTCCAGTTAATTTAGTAGTTCCTTTTATAATTATTTTTGTTTTATCAATAATAATATCTGCCCCCATATTATTTAAATATGGCACATTTTGAAATCTATTTTCCCATATTTTTTCTTCCACAGTAGAAACCCCATCACATTGGGTTAAAAGAGTGGTTAACGGCTGTTGCAAATCAGTTGGAAAACCTGGGTAGCCCAGTGTTCGAACATTAACGGCATTTAATTTATTACCCTTAGAGATTCGAACATAATCTTCTCCAACATTCAAATTTACATTCATTTCCTTTAATTTTGAAATAAGAGAATCAATATGTTCGGGAATAATGTTTTCAACTCTTAAATTATTTCCCACTAATGCTCCAGCAATTACATAAGTGCCAGCTTCAATTCGGTCAGGAATAACCTCAGTAAAACCATGATTTAGTTTTTCAACACCAATTATTTTAATTTGGCTTGTTCCAGCTCCAATTATTTTAGCCCCCATATTATTTAAGAATGTTGCAACATTAACAATTTCCGGCTCTTTTGCGGCATTATCAATGAAAGTTACCCCTTTT
>CAZIFR010000075.1:0-4432 GCA_964539185.1 uncultured Muribaculaceae bacterium
CCACTATTATCAACATATTCAACCAGCATCTTACATTCTTCATCATAATTATAAATATATTGATTATATTCAGTAGAATAATAAATAACCACACATCCAGTCATTATTTCATTGCTTTTCTTCGGATTATATAATTTTCCATCTTCTGTTTTAGTAATATATCCATCTTTAATCAATTCCGTAACAGTTACATTAATGGTGTCTACTTCATTTAATTGATCAATATTATTAATTCCCCATTTACGAGCTGCTTCTTCAATTTGATCTACTTGAAATTGATATGCTTTTTCTTTTGAATTATTTATTGTCTTAGATACAATTGGATATGTTATTAAAGAAATAATCCCTAAAATAACAATTACCGCTAATAATTCGATTAAAGTAAATCCTTTTTTCATATAATCCCTACTTTCTTTAATTAAATTATACATTAAATAAAAAAAAAAGTATAGATTATATACTCTTTAATTGACAATTAAGTTTATCAGTAACGTTTGAAATAATTTTATTAAAGATCTCATTAACTTCATTATCAGTTAATGTTTTAGTTGAATCATTAAAGGTTAAAGAATAAGCAATTGATTTCGTTTTATCATTGTAAACATCAAACACTTTAATATCAGTAAGTAATTTACCACCACTTTTACGAATAACATTAACAATTTCTTCAGAAGTTATATCATCATTAATTATAAATGACACATCTTTAACGATATTAGGATATTTACTTACTTCTTTATGTTTTATTTCTTTAACTTGTTTATTTAATTTATTCATACTAAGTTCAAAGATAAATAAATCATCTTTACTTATATTCGGACTTACTTTACCAATAAATCCTATTTCTTCATTATCTAAGATAACAACGGCTGAAATACCAGGATGTAAATCATTAATTTCTTTAGCTTTAAAACTATATCGATTTTTATATCCTAGATAATTTAATAAATCTTCTAAAATTCCTTTTAGTAAATAAAAGTCAACTTTAACTTTCGGATTATTCCAGCTATTACTTAGATAATCGCCTTTTAATAAAGCACTAACTTTAGTATCTTCTTCTTCCTCATTAAAATATGTATTAGCTATTTCATAAATTAAAACATCTTTTACACCATGAGCTTTATTATAATGACATACATTAATTAAAGCTGGAAGAAGGGTTTGTCTTATAATTGTTTTATCACTACTTAATGGTTTTAACAATTTTATTGGATATTGATGATAATAATTAAATAACTTATCTTCTTCTTCACTAATTAAAGTATAAGTTCGAACTTCGTTTAAACCTAATGACCTAAGTCTTTTAGTAATATCCTTTTTTAGTTTCGTATTACCTAAATATTCTCCTCGTTTAAGACTAGAAATTGGTAAGACCGGTTCAATCTTATCAAAACCATATAACCGCCCTATTTCTTCAATTAAATCAGCTTTATTACTATCGATATCCATTCTTCTATTAGGTATCATAACTTCAAACAAATTATTTTTAATTTGATATTCAAAGTCTAATTTGTTTAAAGAGTTAATAACATCATCAACTGTTAATTTTACTCCTAAAGTATCATTAACTTGGTTTAAAGTAATAGCCACTTTTTTATCAATATTAACTGTTTTATCGACTACTAATTCATCTTTTAAGACTTTCCCTGATGCATATTTTTCTAATAAATGGCAAGCCCTTAAAAGAGCTAATTTAGTATAATCAGGATTTAATTTTTTCTCATATCTTAACGACGCTTCACTTCTTAAGTTTAAATTAAAAGAAGTATATCTAATATTATACGGATTAAAAATAGCGGCTTCAATTAAAATATTTTTAGTTTTATGATCAACTTCCGTATTTAAGCCCCCCATAACTCCCGCTATACAAACTACTTTAGATGAATCAGCAATAACAATATCATTATTATTTAAAGATCTTGTTTTTTCGTCTAATGTAACTATTTTTTCATTATTAGCCATTCGAACGGTAATATGATTACCTAGTTTATCTTGGTCGAAAAAATGAAGTGGTTGACCATATTCTAACATAATATAATTACTAATATCGACAACATTATTAATACTTCTCATCCCCGCTGCTTTTAGTCGATCTTGAATAAATTGAGGAGATTCTTTAATAACTACATCTCGAACCATTTTGGCCATATATAAATAACAATTATCAGTATCAACTTTTAAAGTGAAATGATCTTTAATTGATTCATCAAGATAGTTAATACTAATATCTGGCAGAACAACCTTTTTATTAGTAACTGCTGCTACTTCATAAGCAAAACCTAGATGAGATAAACAATCATTACGGTTGGGATTTAAATCTAATGTATAAATAGTATCTGAACAATTTAAATATTCCATGGCATCAGTACCTATTTTAACATCATCATTAATTTCATGAATACCTTTATCGTAATTAGCTTCTTTATCTTCTAAACCAAGTTCATATAAAGCACAAATCATGCCATTTGATTCTACTCCTCGAATAACCGTTTGTTTAATAATAAAATCACCTGGTAAAACGGTTCCTTCTAAAGCAACAATTACTTTTAAATTAGATCTTACATTACTTGCCCCACAAACAATTTGCTTGACACTTTCTCCTACATCTACTTGACATATATGTAAATGATCACTATCCGGATGCTTAACTACTTCTTTTACTAATCCAATCTTTAAATTAGTAATATAATTAGTCTCAACGCTTTCAATATTAATACCACATTTAGTTATTTTATCAGCTAACAACTTTAAATCTTCATCTATCTTAACATAATCCTTTATCCAATTAGTACTTATTTTCATTATTTATCCCTCCGATTATAAAGATCATTATACCTTAAATCATTAGTATAAAACGTTCTTATATCATCAATACCATATTTTAACATCGCTAGTCTTTCTAACCCAAATCCAAAAGCAAATCCTGACCATGCCTCTGGATCATAACCACAATCTTTTAAAACATTATAGTGTACTACTCCAGCTCCTCCAACAGTAATCCATCCAGTATCTTTACATATATTACATCCTTCGCCATGACATTTAAAACACTTAATATCAAATTCAACTGATGGTTCAGTAAAAGGATAATACGATGGTCTGAATCTTGTTTCACTATTAAAAAATGTTTTAGCAATAATATCTAATGTCGCTTTTAAATTAGCTAAAGATACATTTTTATCAATATATAAACCTTCAATTTGTGCAAATTGATGAGAATGAGTAGCATCATCAGCATCTCTTCGGTATGCTTTACCAGGACAAATAATTTTAATCGCTGTCTTTTCTTTATTAGCTAACATTGTTCTAATTTGAACTGGTGATGTATGACTTCTTAATAAAATTGTTTCATCTTTCGTATAAAAAGTATCTTGAGCATCACGAGCTGGATGTCCAACCGGTAGATTTAATAACTCAAAATTATATAAATCTTGTTCAACCTCAGGACCTTCAACCACATCATAACCCATACTAATTAATAACTCTTCCATCTCTTCGGTAAATTTTTCTAAAATATTAGGACACCCAACATTAATTTTAGTGCTAGGTAAGGTAACATCAATTTTTTCATTTTTAAGTTTTTGATTGATAATAAAATCATTAATTTCTTTACTTTTATTATCAAATAATAAATTAACTTCGTCTTTAAAAGTATTTAATAATAAACCATATGCTTTTTTTTCATCAATACTTAAAGAACTTAACCCAGCTATTAATTCACTTATTTTACCCTTTTTACCCAAATACTCTAATTTTAATTGATATAAACTTTTTTCGTTTTTAATACCATTTATTTTATTATTTATTTCTTCTTTTAATAAGCTTATTTTTTCTTTCATATTTCCTCCTCAAATAAAAAATCACAGTCCTAATATAAGGACGTGATTTGACGTGGTACCACCTTAATTCGTAGTTAAAACTACCTTAATAACTATAACGCGTTACCGCTTAAAGCTAGAGAGTGAATTCATAAATATCTATTACTGATTTCCACCAACCATCAGTTCTCTATTAATAGTTTTAAATTTATTACTATTTTCTCATTACAGCTTCTTGATTTAAATCGATGCCCTTTATAACATCTTGGCATACCGATATTACTCCATCTAACCCTGGATGTGGTTTTGATAAAGCATTCTCAGGAATAAACCAATTTTCGATATTTTTTAATTTTTCGGGACATTTTAATGTGGCGTATTTGACTATCATTGGAATTACAAGTGATAACGTACTTTCATTTCTAATCCCATTATTCATTACTTTAATTATATTTTTTATAGTCATATCCTCACTCCGTTTCAATCAAACTAGTGTCATTATTAAAATATGCATCAAACAATTGTTCTTTACCCATAATAATCGCTAACATATTAGTAGCAATTATTTCATCTTCATATTCAGTCTCTTCATCATTACCGACTAAATAATTAGC
>CAZIFR010000076.1:0-4299 GCA_964539185.1 uncultured Muribaculaceae bacterium
AAGCAGCTATCTTACTTTTTAGTTTTGATAAAATCTTTTGTTCTTTTCTTGAAACCTGAACTTGACTAATTCCTAGATAATCAGCTGTTTCTTGTTGCGTTAATTCTTTGATATAGCGATTAATTATTAAATCCCTTTCAAATCCTTTTAACTTTTGTAACTCTTCTTTTAACATAATTAAATCGTTAATATTATTCTTTTTCTCGCCAATCGTATCATGTAAAGTTATTTCTTTACCATCAGTAATAATTGGTTCATCAATACTCATAATACTACGTTGACTATTTAATGCTTCAGCAACTAAAATAACTGGTATTTCTAAGAAATCAGCAACTTCATCAATACTAGGAATACGCATTAATTTTTGACTTAAAATAATATTTGCTTTTTCAATTTTTAGATTCAGTTTTTGGATATTTCTTCCTACTTTTACTGACTTATCTTCCCTAATTAATTTTCTCATTTCTCCTAAAATATAAGGATAAGCATAAGTTGTAAATTTAACATTCATATCTTTATTAAAATTTTTATAGGCCATAATCATTCCAACACAACCAGCTTGAATTAAATCCTCTTTATTTTTATATCCTTCAAAATATTTGGTCATTGCATAAATTAAATTTTGATTTTCTAATATTAATTGTTCCATTTTTTCTCCTATAAATTAATAACATTCATCGCACTTAATTCATTAGAGGTTTCATACATATAATTTAACAACCTACTATTTTCAATCCTTTTTTTTACAACAGCATTTTTCAAACCACAAATTAGAGTTTTTCCTTTATTATCTTGACAAAGTTCGTAATTATATAATAAAGCATTTATTCCATAACAATCTATTGATGATAATTTACTTATATTAAAAACAATATTTTTAATTCCATTTTCTTTAATAGTTGATGATACTTCATTTTTTAATTTATCAATTGTCTTTTTATTTAAAACACCAGATAATCTAACAAACAGAACACCTTTATAAAACTTTTGGTTTATATCTAGCAATCTATCACCCTCCAATATAATTTAGCACATAATTTAATTTATTTATACAAATTCGACTTAACTAGTTCTTTTTTTCACTCGACTTTTTTCGTAATTTGTGAATAATTAAACTAATAATCATTAACAATATTAACAATATTAAAATTAATATACTTTCTTCATTTTGGCCAATTCGAAGTAAATAATTACTAGAATTAAATGATTCTTCTTTAGATACCTCCCTAGCATTATTCAGTTGATCAATTAAATATTTATTCTCATCTTCAAGTTCTTGATTATTTTCTTTTAATTTTAAAATTTCTTCTTCATAAAAATTTTTAATTGCTTTTTCATTATCTATAACTTCCTTTATACTTTCGTTAATCAAACTCTGATCATTTTCCAATTCTTTAATTTTATTATAATAAATGTTGCTTATATTAGTTAAATAATCATTAATATATTTATTAACTGCAAATCGTTTTTCTTTAATTTCTTTTAAAAATTGTTCTTTCAAATCATATTCATTAACAAGTTCTTTAATTAAATTATCCGCAATATTAAAATCCATTTCTTGACTAAAATATTCTGTTTTCAAATCATTTACTTCATTGTTAAATTCAATACATTTCTTCAGATATTCATAAATTTCTTTTTCTTTTAAATTCAAATAATCTAATAATTCATATAACGATTCAATATTTTTTTTAAATGAATCTATCTCTTGATTAATATTATCTAAAATAAAACTTTCTTTTAACAAATAAAATTTATTTTTTACTTCATTAATTTTATCATTAAAAGAACTTAAATCATTTTCTAATATATCAACAACAACATCTCTATCTATCAAAGCATAACTTGTTTCGATAGTAACTGGATAATGACCATTCTTTTCAAAATTAATTTCTCCTTTGATAATATATTGATCAGTAGTATCAATATACTCATCTATTTCTTGATCTTTAGAATTAATTATTATGTTATCTTCAATTGTTATTTTACTTCTAACTCGATATTTATAATATTCTAAATAATCATCCTCATCTTTTAAATCATAATCATCAACTGGAATATCAGAATAAATATTACTATAGATAATTTCATCTAAATATTTTCGACACCATAATTCTTTATAACGATAAGCAGTATGAATCTCTTCGGTTATGTAACCATTTTTTAATCGATCTAAAGTTATATATCTATTTGTCCAGAGGCTTTGATTGATGTCCATATCATAAATTGTATGTGATAATCTTTTTGACTCTGCAGCCGTTGATACATAAAAATCTAAACTATAACTTTTAGGAGCATATACATATTGGGGATTAATTGAAAACCCTATTGTATATGTTTTTATAGTATCAGCCATATCAAATAAGTAAAAGACTAAATTAAGTTCCGTTATCGAATATTCTTTTTTTAAATCGATAATTAACGATCCTCCATTAGCAATATAAGATTCATTTTCATTCCAAATTCCATTATGAATATGTTCATCAAACTCTCCCCAACATCCATCACATGTATAGTCATAATCAATTTCAATTTCATTTATAAAAACCATTAATTCAGTTATTCTAATCGATCGATAGCTACCTTGTAAATTAGTAAGATGAATATACCTAACTTTATTAGGAATTTGATATATATAAGTATCTTGACTTTCAATAAAACGGCTTTCATGTTCAAGAGGTTTAAAGCTTGAATAAGCTGTTAAATCCGTATAATAACAATCAGCAGTATCAAAAGTATTGGAGCTATCATATAATTCATAATCTAATAAATTTCTATTCTTCTTATACCAGTTATAATATCTTATTAAATTTACTTCCTTCGTATCTGTTCCTTCAATATAATCATGACTCAACTGATATGCTCCGTATTCGGAATAATAAGTACCTGCTTTAACTGTAAAAATACCAGTTATAATTAAAATAATAAACCATAAAATTTTTTTCATTTTGTTCCTCCTACTAATTATGTAGGATAAAAAATAAATAATTCCTTCAAAAAAAAATGCATTATGCATTTTTTATAAATATTTTTTTAAAAATTGACCAGTATAACTGTTTTCCACATTAGCTACTTCTTCTGGTGTTCCAGAAGCAATAATCTCACCACCATTATCGCCACCTTCTGGCCCTAAATCGATAATATAATCAGCTGTTTTAACAACGTCTAAATTATGTTCAATAATAATAACCGTATCACCATTATCGACAATTCTATTTAAAATCACTAATAACTTTTTAATATCATCAGTATGTAATCCAGTTGTTGGTTCGTCTAAAATAAATAAACTTTTTCCCGTTGGTTTTTTTTGGAGTTCTTTAGCTAACTTAACCCGTGCTGCTTCTCCGCCCGATAAAGTTGGGGCACTTTGACCTAACTTTATATATGAAAGACCAACATCCATTAACATTTGTAATTTACTTTTAACCTTAGGAACATTTTCAAAAAAATCTAATGCTTCTTCAACTCTCATTTCTAAAACATCATAGATATTTTTATTTTTATATTTTATTTGTAAAGTTTCGGTATTATATCTTGTTCCCCCACAAACTTCACAAGGAACATATACATCAGGTAGAAAATGCATTTCAATCTTTTTAACCCCGTCACCCCAACAAGCTTCACACCTGCCACCTTTAACATTAAATGAGAATCTTCCTTTATCATAACCTCTAATCTTAGCTTCCTTAGTCAAGGTGAAAACATCTCTAATATCGTCAAATACCCCAGTATAAGTTGCTGGATTACTTCGCGGTGTTCGTCCAATTGGATTTTGCGAAATATCGACAACTTTATCGATATTTTCAAGTCCTTTAATTGTTTTAAAGTGTCCTGGTTTAACTTTCGTTTTATATAAATTAGATGCAATTGCTTTGTATAGAATTTCATTAATTAAACTACTTTTCCCACTTCCGCTTACCCCAGTAACACAAGTTAATGTTCCAAGAGGAAATTTAACATTAACCTTTTTTAAATTGTTTTCTAAAGCTCCCTTAATTTCAATAAATTTTTTATTACCTCTTCTTCTTTTATCAGGAACCTCTATTTTTAACTTACCGATTAAATATTGACCAGTTAAACTTTTTTTATTATTCATCACTTCTTTAGGTGTTCCGGCTGCAACAACCTCTCCACCATGAAGTCCTGCTCCAGGACCAATATCAACTAGATAATCAGCTGATAACATAGTTTCTGTATCATGTTCAACAACAATTAGGGTATTACCTAAATCCCTCATCTCTAATAAAGAATTAATCAACCTTTGATTATCTCTTTGATGTAGTCCAATACTTGGTTCAT
>CAZIFR010000077.1:0-4074 GCA_964539185.1 uncultured Muribaculaceae bacterium
ACAACTGAAGTTATAGGATTTGAATTATCTGCTTCAATATAACAAAATTCATACCTATCTCCATCATAAGGAATATAAGTTGGATCAACCTCATGCCAATCCCATTCATCATCAACACACCGTTGATAAGTAATTTCATCAATAAAAGCGGCATAACCAATATGCTGAACAACTACATCGTCAATTGTATCTGGAATAATGATATTGCTTTTACAACCTAATCCATCATAATTATAACCAGTTATAGTCCCTGTAGAACTATCAAAATCGAAACAATATGAAGTGTCAAACATACATTCTTCATCATATCTAAATTGATATTGATTATTATCCCACTTATATAAAATACAACCAGTTAATTTTTCTTTTGTAATTGGATTGGTTGGCACTTCTTTTAAATAACCATTTGTTATTAATTCCGTTGGATAAATTGGTTTTTCTAGACTACTTGCTTCAACATTATTTTCAACTGTATACATATATGCTGCGTGTTTTAAACTTTCAATTGTTTTTGTTAAAGATTTGGTTTTTGAATCTAATATAATATTATTAACATTAGGGTATACAATTAATATTATTGTTCCTAATAAAATAATGACAGCCAGTAATTCAATTAACGTAAATCCTTTTTTCATCTTAAGTATTTATCCAAATTTTTATCGATATCGTTTGATTTAAATTCAAAAGAACGTTCATTTATATTATTTATTCTATAATATGAACCATTAATTATTAAATCATCAATTTCATAAGTTATTTTAAAAGCAGTATTTTCAGTTAGATAAATTTTACCTGTAACTTCTTTATAATCAAATTCAAGATTTAATGCTTTTAATAGTTCATTAATATGCTTCTTTTTAAATTTTACCTCATAGACAGTATACGTGGTGTTTTTTATATCATTATCAATTTCTTTTTTTGAAGAAACATTCTTTAACCCTTTTAAAATTAAATCTGTATCATGAAAAAGAGTTTCATCTACTTCTTCTAAATCATCTTTTGTAAAAGTTAAATTGCCATTACTTTTATAAGTTTTATCATCAAGAAGATAATAAGTATTTCTTTCTGTTAAAACTTTATATTTTTCGTTTTTGTAATTGTCGATTTTATACATTTTGTTAATTGATTCACTGTTAAAGGACCCATATATTCTCAAATCTAATTGATACCCTTCAACCTCTTTTGTAATACTTGTATTGTTATAATACTTATTAAATCCATGACTAGCACATCCAGTAAGAACTAATAAAGACAAACTAATTGCTAAAATTGTTTTTTTCATTTTTTTCACTCTCCTATTACTAATTAAAGTATATATTATTTTAAAAAGAATGTCAATTATTGTCAGATAATTTAAGCAAATAACTAAAAAAAACATCAATATTTGATGTTTCCTTTATACATTCATCGTTTTTTTCAATTTAATTTTAATCCTTTGAAGGGCATTATCAATAGCTTTTGTATCTTTTTCTAATATTTCCGCAATTTCTTTATAATTAAAATCATTTTTCTTTAATTCAAAAACTTGCTTTTCAAAGTCTGTTAATTGTTCAGTTAATTTAATTATTGTTTCTTTCTCAAATTCATTATTTTCTACTAATCGACTAGGATTGAAACTGTTATCAACTAAAAATTTATCAATGATAAAATCATCATTATCTATTTCCAAAGTAATCGATTCATTTAAAATTTTATTTTTATATCTTCTCGTACTTTTGATTAAAGAATTAATTCGTCTTTCAATACATACTTTGGAATAAGTTGTAAAATTGGCTTCTTTATTTTCATCATAAGAATTAATAGCATCATTTAAACCAAGCATTCCTTCTTGAATTAAATCGTTCAAATCCACTCCACCTGATGAATATTTAATCATTTTTGTAGCGATATTAACAATTAATGGTTTATACTTATAAAGTAAAATTTCATTAGCATCTTCATTACAACTATGAATATGATCTAACAGTTCATAGTCATTAAATTCTTTATAATTCAAATTATCACCTTCTTATTGCTTCAAATATAATAATTCCTGCTGCCACTGATGCATTTAAACTATTTGTTTTACCCTTCATGGGAATAGTTGCTATATAGTCACAGTTTTCCTTAACTAAATGACTGATACCTTTTCCTTCGTTACCAATAATAATAACTATTTTACCATGATAGTCAATTTCTTTATAATCTGTGCCATTTAAATCAGTCCCAATAATCCAATACCCTTGGTCTTTTAAATACTTCATTGTATTAACTAAATTAGTAACTTTAACTACTTTAACTAAATTAGTGGTTCCAACGCTAACTTTCATCACTGTTGAGTTAACTAAAACACTTCTATCTTTTGGAATAATAATTCCTTTAATCCCAGCAGCTTCACAGGTTCTAATAATGGCACCTAAATTATGAGGATCTTCTAAATGATCTAAAATAACAATAACTTCTTCATTAATAATTTCATCAATATCTGCATATTGATAATCTGATACTTTTAAAACAATTCCTTGATGATTACCTTTAACCATCTCATCTAGCTTTTTAGGTTCAACATAAACGATCGGTGCCTTTATAGTTTTAATTAATTCTTTATCTTTAAAATCTTTGCTAACATAAGCCTTTTCAATATTTGTCGCTTCCTTGGCAACGTTTTTACCATATATATACATATTTAATCTCCTTTAAAGATACATTCCATGATTTCAGTTATCCTTTTTTTATTATCATTTAAATATAAGTGTCCAATAAGAGCTTCTAAGGCTGTTGCATGTTTATATGTTAAAATATCAGTGTTTTTCGGATGTCTTAAACCTTTATGATTTCTAGCCCGATAAATAATTGTTAGCTCATCTTCAGTAAAAAAATTATCATTAATTAAACGACTTAAAAATTGACTTTGACCTTTAGCTGAAGTATATTTAATAGCCTCTTGCTGTAAATTATTTACTTTACCAATACCTTGTTCAATTAGAAATTGTCTGATATATAACTCGTAAATGGAATCCCCTAAATAAGCTAATACTAAACTATTTTTCATATGGTTTTATTAAAATAAGTTCGATGTGATTTAAGTGTTTTTACAGCTTCTTTATTAGGGTTATCTTTATGTAAATTAATTTTTTTTAAAGTAGTATGGGATTGTTCTATTAAATTACAAGAATGTCCAAAAATACAGTTAAAATTAAAAACTAAAATTCCTCTATTGCTTTTTAAAATACCTTTTTTCATTTTACTTCTCCTTCTTGTATTTTATCAAATGTTATATGTTTAATATAACCATTTTTAATATCATTGACTATAATACTAGCCACTTTATCATAATCAACTTCTCCACCTTTAACGAGACATCCCCTTTTATGACCTATTATATCATATGACAAACTAATATCGTCATCTAATTGATCAATTCCATATCGTTCTTTTAATTTTTCAGGATAATAATTCTCTAATTGTTTTAAAATATAATTTGATATGTCAAAAATAGGTAATATTTCTTCTTTAATAGCTGTAAAAGCAGCTAAGTTTAAAGCCACGTTTTGCTCATCTAATTTAGGCCATAAAATACCTGGAGTATCTAATAATTCTAATTGATTATTAATCCTAATCCATCTTAATTGTTTTGTTACCCCAGGTTTATTACCAATTTCCACCGCCTTTTGACCAACTAAACGGTTTATTAAAGTGCTTTTCCCAGCATTAGGGATACCAACAATTAATGCTCTAACTTTCCTTTTAATCATTCCCTTAGACTCTCTTTTGGTCCAATTGGAAGCCATCATTTCATCAGTTAATTTAAATAGTGGACGAAAGTCAACTTTACCTTCTAAATTAAACCCAATAACTTTATACCCTTGGTTCTCATAGTGTTTAATCCATTTATTAGTTTCATTTATATCACACAAATCAGTTTTAGTAATAATCAAAATACGCGGTTTATTTTTAATTATTTTATCTAAATCCTTTATTTTAGATGAATATGGAATTCGAGCATCGATTACTTCATAAACAATATCAATTAGATTGAGTTGTTCAGTAATTAACCTTTTTGTTTTAGCCATATGCCCTGGATACCAGTTAATG
>CAZIFR010000078.1:0-4046 GCA_964539185.1 uncultured Muribaculaceae bacterium
TGATATTGATTTTGACCACTTACATGAGGTAGCCCATTAATGAAAAAAATACTATTTACATTAGTTTTTTGCCTATTATTAATAGGTTGTCAAAAAAAAGAAGCATTTTATTTAAATGATGAATATTATAACAAAAGTTCGTTAATAGAAATTAATAGTGAAGAATTTAAAATTCTAGAAAAAGATGAAGAGTCGTTTGTTGTATTTGTTTATCAACCACTTTGTACCACTTCACATGATTTTCATAATATCGTAACCGCATTTTTAGACAATCATAAAATAAGTTTTTATAAAGTAGATTTTTCAACAGTAAAAGATACTAGTATGATAGATTATATTAAATACTGTCCATCAGTAGTTATTTATCATAATGGGAAAATGATTTCTTATTTAGATCCAACTAAAGATAAACATATTCCCTACTACGAAACTGTTGAAGGATTTAAAAACTGGTTGACAAAATATGTTTTATTAAAAGATGATTTAGAATGAAAATAAAATTTTATATGAGGAGGTGCTTTAATGATTAAAAGAGTTGAGAATTTAGTATATGAAAAAATGGATGGAAACAATAATGGACATGGAAATGATCATATAAAACGTGTTTATAATCTTGCCATTAAATTTGCCAAAGCTGAAGGAGCTGATTTAACTATCGTATCTTTAGCTGCTTTACTACATGATGTTGATGACTATAAAATTGTTGGTGCTGAACAATCTATTAAATTAACAAATGCTAAAAATATTATGGAAAAAGCAAATATTAATGAAAATATTCAAAAGAAAGTAATCGATATAATTAATACTATGGGATATAGTAAATTATTAAAAGGAACAAGACCAACTACCCTTGAAGGAGCAATTGTTTCTGATGCTGATATGTGTGATGCTATTGGAGCAACGGGAATAATAAGATCAATTGTATATGCAGTTAGTAGTAAAGGTAACGGTAGAATTTTTGATGAACATGTCTATCCAAATGTTAATATCAGTGCCTTGGAATATAATATGAATGTTACTACTCATGAAACAGATGGAGCTATCAATCATTTTTTTGAAAAGTTATTAAAACTAAAAGGTTTAATGTTAACAAAAAGTGGTCAAGAAGAAGCAACTACTAGACATAATTTAATGGTAACTTTTTTAAGACAATTATTTGTTGAAGAAAATGTAGATCAGTGGCAATTATTTTTAGATGAATATTTAGAAAACAAAAATCATTATAACTAATTTCTAATTTGACAAAAATTAATTTTTATGTATAATAATAGCCAAAAAGGAGATAGTTTATGTTTAATAATTTTAATACTAAAATGGAAAATCTTAATAATACTATGGTTGCCTCGCAAATTAATAATTCTTTGTCTAACCAAGCAAATAGAGAAGCAAATGCACGGATGGCAAGAGAAAATAAAAGAGCTATTATAGAACAAGCAGAAGCCATGAATAATTTTTCTGAAGTTATATTGAAAGTATTTGGTAACTTAAATGAAAATCAAATGGAAAATTTGCAAAAATTACTTTCTTTACCAGAAAATCAATTAAATGCACTTCTAGGATGCATGAATAATAAAGAAAGAACTAGATAAAAAACATAGAAATTCTATGTTTTTTTAATTACAAAATAATATTTTAACTTTACTTATAATAGTAAAAATTATAAACATAAATAAATTTACAACGACAATAGTTGATCCAGTTGGTAAAGAAAAATAATATGATAAAGTCATTCCAATTATAAAACAAATAATAGACATTAAAACAGCTGAAATCATTACTAATTTAAAGTTCTTAAATACTTGCATAGATGTTAAAGAAGGAAAAATGATTAAACTTGAAATTAATAACGCCCCCATTAACCTCATTCCTAAAACAACAGTAATAGCTGTTAATATAGCAATTAACATGTTATATAAATTAGTGTTAATCCCAATTGCTTTAGCAAAATTTTCATCAAAAGTAACAATAAAAATTTTATTATAAAAAACGATAAATAAAACAACAATAATAAAAGTTAACATAACACTTAAAACAACATCACTATGGCTAAGTGTTAAGATACTACCAAAAAGATAATTATTTATATCTGTATTAACCCCTGATTTAATTGATATACTTAAAATTCCAATTGCCATACTTGATGCTGATATTAAAGCAATTATTGAATCTCCTTTAATTTTACTCGATTCATTGATTCTAAGTAATAAAAAAGCCACTAATACAACAACTGGAATCGTTATTTTTAAAGGAGATAAGCTTAAAGCTGTTGAAACAGCTAAAGCTCCAAATCCAACATGGGATAAACCATCACCAATCATCGAATATTTTTTTAAAACTAACACGACTCCTAATAAAGAAGCAGATAAAGATATTAAAACTCCAACAATGATTGCTCTAATTAAAAAATTATAAGAAAACATTTCTGTAATTAATGACAACATTTTATTTCTCCTACATAATCTTCTTTAGCACCAAAGAAGATATTTTCTTCATTCATTTCCAATATCTTATTAGCATCTTTTAATGATTTTTCTAAATCATGAGAAATCATAATAATAATTGTTCCTTCTTTATTAATTTGATTAATTAAATTATATAAATCGGTAACTGATTTTTTATCTAAGCTTGTACTAGGTTCATCTAAAACTAATACTTTAGAAGATGCACACATAGCTCTAGCTAATAATACCTTTTGTTGCTGACCACCAGAAAGTTCACCAAAATTTCTTTTTTTTAAACCTTCAATTTTAAATTTCTTTAAATTCATATTGACTATCTCAATATCTTTTTTTGTATAAAAAGTTAAAAACTTTTTATTATTTAAACATCCCGACATTACCACTTCTAAAACAGAAGCCGGAAAAAACTTTTTAGCATAATTAATTTGGGGCAGATAACCTATTTCATTAGTTTTTAAGTTATTAAACTTAATTTTACCCTTAAGAGGTTTTATTAATCCTAATAAGGTTTTTATTAAAGTCGTTTTACCACTACCATTTTCACCAATGACTAATAAATAATCTTTTTCTTCTAGATCAAAGTTAATATTTTTAACAATCTGCTTACCTTCATATCCAATACTTAAATGATGACAACTAATTATACTCATATTTCAATGCTTCTTTCAAATTTATTATATTTTGATTCATTAAATCAACATATGTTACTCCCTTATCAAATTCTTCTTTAGTTAGATTATGAGCACTATAAAAAGGTAGCTTTTTAACATTGGTTTCTTCTGCTAAAGTGGTTGCAATATTTTGATTTGACAACTCAATATAAAAGACAACTGGAATCTTATGTTCTTTAATATAATCAACTAAATAAGTAATCGTTTTACTACTAGCTTCGATATCACTAGAACACCCTGGAAAAACTGCTTTATATCCTAAATTATACTCATCGACAAAATATCTAAAAGGAAACCGATCTCCAAAAACAAGTTCTGATAATTGACTATTATTAATTACTTCTTTTATATCATTATCAATTTGGTTTAATTTATCGATATAAATAGAAGCATTATTTTCATAATAAACACTATTTTGAGAATCAATCATAATTAAAGTTTGTTTTATTTCTTCTATTATTTTAATAGCATTAATAGGAGAAGTCCATATATGTTCATCATATTCAGTTTCATGATCATGTTCAGTATCATGATTATGTTCCATCCCTTCAATAATTTCTTCTTCTTTTACTTCAACTATATCCATTAATCTAATAACCTTGGTTGTTGAACTGATATTTTCCAAGATTCCACTAACCCATTCTTCTGATTCTCCTCCAACATAAATAAAAATATCACTACTTTGAATTTTTATAATATCTTTAGGCGTGGGATCATAGGTATGTGATTCACTACCCGGTTGAATTAACATTGTAAGATCAATATTATCACTCCCTACTGCTCTAGCAAAATCAAATCCAGGAAAAATGGTTGATACAACCTTAATTTTATTTTCATCTTCTATATTAGTACACCCTATTATAATAAATAAACTGATTATTAATATAATTATTTTCTTCATATTATCCTCTTTCTA
>CAZIFR010000079.1:0-3886 GCA_964539185.1 uncultured Muribaculaceae bacterium
CTTCGATTTCTCCTAATATTTTTTTCATATTATCTTCAAATATTATATGCATATTTATTAAGTTGGCGGAAATACTAGTGTTTGAAGGGATACTAATATGAGCAATATTATTATTTATATAAACAATTTTACCTAACATTATACCTACCTCTTTATTCTTTAATAAAATTATAACTTATTTTAAAATAAAAAGCTACTATTAAAAATAAAATTGTTTAAAAATATCAAATTAAGGAGGATAATATGAATACGAGAAGAACTTTATTAATTGTTGTTGTAACATCAATCCTATTAATGACAGCAGGATATGCAGCTATGGCCCAAATACTTACTATTACGGGAACAACCAATGTTAATGATGTTAGTTGGGACATAAAGTTTACGGAGATAAAAGAATTAAATATGACAGGAGCAACTTCGGTAAATACACCTAGTGTAAGTGGAACAACAGCAACTTTTGAAGTTAATTTAGAATATCCAGGAGCAACAGCTGTATATCAAATTACAGTTGCTAATCAAGGAACGATAAATGCCATTTTAGATGATATAACTGGTCTTGAGGCTACTAATAGTTCTGAGCCACTAGATTTACAATATACAGTTTCTGAGATATTAAATAATGACACATTAAATGCTGGTGAAACAAAATCTTTTAAAATAACAGTAACTTGGGTTTCATCAAGTGAAGCAGTTCCGACGATTTCTAAAACCGCTACAATTGGTTTAAACTATATTCAAAATACTGGTTAAAATATGGAACTATTACTGTTCCTTTTTTAATTATTGGAGATATTTATGAGATTTAAAAGAAATAGGGCAATATATATATTCTTTGTTTTTTCCTTTTGGGTCCTATTTATTAGTGTAGGATATTCTTTATTATCCCAGAATTTAACAATAATAGGAAAAGGAAATTTAGTTATTAATGAACCAGAATTACCAGATTATAGTACTGAATATACAGAAGAATCATGGGGTAGTGGGAATTTATATTTCTATAATTTTTATATTACTATTACCAACAACACTGATAAAGCAATATATGGCTGGAATTTATTAATTGATGTGCCTTCTGATACTCAAATTTCTTCTTATTGGGATACAACTTCTGTTTTAGAAGGAAACAAATTAACATTAATTAATTTAAATTATAATGGATATATTGATGGAAAAAAGAGTGTTACTATCGGAATAACTCTAAAAACTAGTGTTGCTAATTTGAAACTGGAAAATATTGAAGTAATCATCCCTAAAGAAGAGGAAGAACCAACTCCAGAGGGTCCAGAGAACCCTGATGAAATAGCTGGATTAATTGCCGAATTAATTAAAGTTAATTCTTGGCAATCTTCCGGATATTATATTACTCAATACGACCTTAAAATTAAAAATAATAGTAATAAAAATATTCTCAGTTGGGAAGTGGTGTTATTAATAGGTAATTCAACAGTTTTAAACTATTGGAATGTTACGACGAGAATTGAGGATCAAATTCTTTATTTAAATAATGTTTCTTATAATGGAAAGATTAATATTGGTAGTGAACTAGTAATTGGATTTCAAATGCAGTCGTTAATTTCAAACCCAACATATAAAATTCAGTATATTACTGGTACTTATTAAGGAGACTAGCAATGGTTGTTATTTATAGTTTTTTAATTATTTATCTTTGTTTAATACCTGTTTTAGTTAATAATTTTTTAAATTTATATACATTAATTATTAATCCGGGTTTTTGGTTGTTTATTTTTATAGTTACAAAATTATTCTTTGATAATAAAAAAAGGTTTCGTTTTAAGGAAGAAAAAATTCAAACAACTCTTATTATTTCAATAATTTATTCCGTTGTTTTCTTCTTTGCTGGACTACTATTTGGATATGGGAATAGTCCTTATTCCCATTCTTTAATTGGTATTATAACCAACATTTGGGTTTATTTAATAGTTGTTTTTTTTAAAGAAGCGGTTAGAACAAATTTAGTTAACAATCATAAAAAAATTGTTCATTACCTTTTTATTATTATCCTCTTTACCTTGTTAGATCTAAACTATTATAATTTTGCGAGTAATTTTATTAATGGGGAAACAATATTTAAATATCTTTTTTCTGTTTTTTTAATATCTTTATTTAAAAATTGTTTATTAGTTTATTTAAGTTATTATGGCGGATTAGGTTTAAATCTGTCCTATTTAGTTCCTATTTTAATAGTTCAACTTTTTATTCCAATATTACCAGATTACAATTGGTTTATATTGTTATTATTCGAATTGATTTTTATCATTATCGTTTTTTTTAATATAAATCGTCTTAATTTCAAAAGGAATCGTTTTATTTCTAGGCGAAAAGTTAAACGGTTATCATGGCAATTTGGAATTTTTATTTTTATTAATGTGTTTATAGCATTATTTATAATCGGTGTTTTTAAATATATGCCCATTGTCATTATGTCAAATAGTATGTCAGAGTTAATATTAAGAGGAGATATTGTGGTTATTGAAAAAATTGAGGATAAAAAAAGCGTTCAAGTAAATGATATTATTAGTTATAGGTTAAATAATACGTATATTATTCACCGTGTTATTGATATAAAAAAAATGAATAGTCAAACTTTTTTTATTACTAAAGGTGATAATAATCAATTTCCTGATAGTAAATTAGTATCAGAGCAACAAGTTACAGGTATTGTTAAATTGAAAATACCTAAATTAGGGTATCCTAGTGTTGTTTTAGGTGAGATTTTACAAAACTAGTTTGGAGTGTAAACTATGAATAAAATTACTAAAAAAACAAAATTAAAATTATGGGTTAAGGTAGTGATTTTAATTTTATCGGCGCTCTTATTCTTAGCGGGTGTTTTAAGTGTTATATATAGTTTTAAACCAGAACAAAAACAAATGATTTATAATTATACTATCGAACAACAACTTGATTATAGTGTTTATTTAAAAGAAAACAATTTTTTTGATGTTTTATATTTACCCAAAGCACAAGTATACCCTTCTTATTTTATAGAGAATATTAAAGTTTTATTTAATTATCGTTTTAGCTCTACTAAAAATAGTGTTATTGAGGCGGAATACGATATAACTGGTCATTTATTTGGAGAGTATCAGACTAATGTTGGCACCGATTCAAAACTGTGGCATCGTGAATATCAATTACTTGCTTTAAAAACAGCCCATATTAATGACCAGTCACAATTTAATATTAACGAAGATTTGATTATTGATTACAATTATTATAATGCCATAGCTACTGAATTTAGAAAAAAAATAGCTGTTCCTATGACTTCCTTTTTTAGAGTATCATTTAATATTATTATGAAAACAACTGTTGATGGTACAGAAGTTATTGATGAAAGACAAATGATAATTGATATTCCATTATTAAAAGAAGCTTTTACTATCAATGAAACATTAATTCCTAAAGAAGAAAAATTAGTATATGAAAAACAAGATAATCAATTATTTAATGACTTTAAAATGATTCAAGGAATTATTTTTTTAGGGCTAAGTTTTGTGGGAATTATTTATAGTTACAAAAATTTATTCAAGGTTAGACCTAAAAATTTTTATATGATAACTATTTCTAAAATATTAAAAGATTACGGGAACATTATTATCGAATTAGAAAATCCATTAGATGAACATAGTTTTAAAATTATCGATGTAAAAAGTTTTAAGGAAATGTTGGAGTTAGAAGAAGGATTAAGAGAACCAATTATGTTTTATGAAATAAGGAAAGATCATGAAGGAGAGTTTGTTTTAGTTAACAATAATATTTTATATCGTTATATTTTAAAAAATAAATAATGTTTTAATTAAATTCATTTACTAAAAAAGCTTGACATTAATTGCTACAACCTTTAAAATAATAGTAGAGTTAAAAC
>CAZIFR010000080.1:0-3867 GCA_964539185.1 uncultured Muribaculaceae bacterium
ACCATATTTATTACAAAATGGGTTTTTAAAACGAACTAGTCGTGGTCGAGTTGCGACTGAAAAAGCATATAAGCATTTAAAAATAGAAGGACTGGAAAATGAAAACAGCTGATTTTGATTTTATATTGCCTGAATCCTTAATTGCTCAATCACCACTTGAAAAAAGGGATCATTCTAAACTATTAGTTTTAGATAAAACAACTGGAAAAATAGAGCATCAATATTTTAATAATATAATTGATTTTTTAAATAATGATGATGTTTTAGTAATAAATGATACTAAAGTTATTCCGGCCAGATTGATTGGTATCAAGGAAGAAACTAAGGCCGTAATTGAATTATTATTATTGAAAGAAAATACTGATAATATTTGGGAGTGTCTTGCTAAACCTTCAAAAAGGATTAAAGTGGGCTCGATTGTTACTTTTCATGATGAATTGAAAGCGGAGTGCATTCAAGTTAAAGAAGAGGGAATAAGAGTCTTTAAACTAATATATAAAGGTGTTTTATATGAGATATTAGATAAACTTGGTGAGATGCCATTACCTCCCTATATTCATGAAAAATTAAAAGATAAAGACAGGTATCAAACTGTATATGCTAAGAATATTGGTAGTGTAGCAGCTCCAACAGCAGGACTACATTTTACTCCTGATTTATTAACTAAAATAAAAGAAAAGGGAATTAAAATTATTGCCATTACTTTGCATGTTGGGTTAGGAACTTTTCGACCAGTTAATGTTGAAGAAATAACTGATCATCAAATGCATAGTGAATTTTATTCGATGAGTAAAGAAGTAGCCGATATTTTAAATGGTGTTAATGGTAGGATTATTGCGGTTGGAACGACAACTACGAGAACTCTTGAAACCATAATTAATAGTTATGGTGAATTTAAAGAGTGTCATGGTTGGACAGATATCTTTATTTATCCTGGATATAAATTTAAAGCTGTGGATGCTTTAATTACTAATTTTCATTTACCAAAATCAACTTTAATGATGCTAGTAAGTGCTTTTGCTTCGAAAGAACTTATCATGATGGCTTATGAACAGGCTATTGCTAATGAATATCGTTTCTTTTCATTTGGTGATTCAATGTTTATAAAATAAAAGAATATCAATTTTGATATTCTTTTATTTTGCCAACATAAACTTGTTCTTTTAAAGGTATACGTTCGAAATCTTGGGGTTTTAGACTATAAACTGGTTTGTTAAAATGATAAATGTTACAATGGCTAATTACTTCCCCGACAAAATGGGTGCAAACATAATGATTATTACGTTTAAAATTTAGTTTAAATAATTTTAATATTAAACCAGCAATATCATATTTATATTTATCAGGATTTTTTTGGTATTGGTTTAAATATTTAATTAGTTTATAGTATTGTTGTTTGGTTATTTTAATTTTATATATTCGGCAATGCGTGTTGCTAAATTTTTCATAAAACTCTCCATCGATATTTTCAATGATAAATCCTCCATTAAAAGGGTTATTTGGTTTTTTACGTCCAAAGCTATACATGTTAGTTAATTTATCATCTAAGGATAAAGAGATATGGCTATATTTATATTTGGTAAATAATTTAATTAATTTAGCAGGCATTGTTCCACTATAACTTTGTATTATATAAATGTCTTTCATTGTTACACCTCTATTTATAAAATAATTATATCAAAATATTTTTATTTAAACAATAATTGACATTAATATGGTTGTATGTTAGTATTTAAAAAGAGGTTAAATATGATAATAGTAATAACAGGTCCAACCGGTGTTGGGAAAACAAAATTAAGTATTGAACTAGCTAAAAGGTTAAATGGTGAAATTATTAATGCTGATAGTACTCAGGTATATAGAAATTTAGATATAGCAACAGCTAAAATAAAACCAAGCGAAATGGATGGCATTCCTCATCATTTATTTGATATAAAAGATATTACAGAAAAGTATACAATATATGATTATCAAAATGATTCTAGATTAATAATTGATAATATCCTTAAAAAAAACAAAACCCCAATTTTAGTTGGTGGAAGTGGTTTATATATTAAATCATCTTTATATGATTATCAATTTGAAGATGAAAATTTTAATGATTTTAATGAATTATCTAATGAACAAATATATGATCAATTAATTAAATTAGATCATAAAATTGATATTCATATCAACAATCGAAAAAGATTAATTAGAGCACTTAATTATTGTTTGAGTACAAACAAAAAATTTAGTGAAAAAGAAAAAGATAATCCTCTTTTATATAATGTTTTATTTGTTGGTTTAACGACTAAAAGAGATGTTCTATATGACCGAATTAATAAGCGTGTAGATCAAATGATCGAAGATGGTTTAGTTCAAGAGGCTAAAAAAATATATGATTCGCAAGTTAGAACGAAAGCCGTTTTAACTCCGATTGGTTATAAAGAATTATTTCCCTTTTTTGATGGTGTTGAATCATTAGAAAACTGTATTAATGAAATAAAAAAAAGAAGTCGCCATTATGCTAAAAAACAGTATACTTGGTTTAATAATCAGATGAATATTAAATGGTTTGAAGTTAATTTTGATGATTTTAATGATACAATTAATAAAGTTTTAAATTTTATAAAAAGCGGTGAATAATTTTAATGATTCAGAATATAATAAAGTTAGATGGGGAATGAGATTAGATTTAGTCAAAATATTCCTCATCTTTTTTAATATAAATAGGTTTGTTTAATTCGTCTTTAGCGATATTACCATATACTAAAGAATAAATGGAACTAACTTTTAATTCCAAGCTTAATTTAGGATTGAAAGTACTAAAGATAGGTATTGTAATATCTTTTTTTATTTTATTTAAATATTTTTGGCCAATCTCATTAAAACCTAAAATTCGAATGTATTCTATTTCTTTAGTTAAATCATCTTTTTTTATCCCACAAAGGATTTGCACAAGACTTCTTTTAATGTAATTATAAGTATAATTTTTAGTTTTAACACAATCTATTAATTCATCTAAATTATCACATTCATTAACTTTTTTCTTTAGTGAGTTAGCTAATTTAGAATCAATATTATATTCAGTTAAATCATTTGTAATAACTTGATATTTTAAATAAATAAAAAAATCACTTAAGTTAATATTTTTAATATATTTTAATGTTTTTTTAGGAATAAAATCACTTATGTCTTGACTATTTTTTAAACAGTTTCTAATACTTGTTGCACTACTTATTTTGCCATTAGTGGTTGAGTTATGATAATCATTAGTTCTTTTTATTGTTAAAGGTATAATTGTACTATTTAATTTATTGATGGCTTTGATATAACTAAGTCCTAATAAATCATTTGGACTGTTTAAATTGGTGTTATACGTTTTAGCAATAGCTGTAGGATAATTAAAACCAATCTTTAAAAAAGCTTTAATATTTTTATCTTCTTGAAATTTATTTGCTATTTCTTTTAATACATTAATGTTGTTAAGTTCGCTACCAAAGACAACATATTCAGCTTTTAAATGATTTAAAAGGCTAATTGCTCCATAAGCATATATATCAGCAGCTTGACTAGCAAAGACAAATGGTAATTCGATAACCAAATCGACACCATATTGTAAAGCTAGTTTTGTTTTATCCCATTTATTGATAATACTAACATCACCACGATTTAAAAAATTGCCAGCTAAAACTAATGTTATCACTTTATCAGGAAACATTTCTCTTACTTTATTTAAATGATATAAATGTCCATTATGAAATGGGTTATATTCAGCTATAATACCAATCAAGTTCAATCACCTAAATAAATTATAATATAAACTTTGTTTAAAGTCTAGTTATATTATTATGTGGTTTAGAACTATAGATTAAATTGCTACCT
>CAZIFR010000081.1:0-3830 GCA_964539185.1 uncultured Muribaculaceae bacterium
ATGATAAGGATTCAAAAATAGCTACCATCGAACAGAGAAATTATATTAAACAAGGAGATATAGTAGAATTTTTTGGACCGAATGAAGAATTTGAATATACAATCGTTGAAATAAAAGATGAAAATGGGGTTATCGATGTCGCTCGACATCCGTGTCAAATTATTTATATGAAGGTAGAAAGGCCATTAAATAAAAATTATTTTATGCGAAAAAAAAATTACATATTGACAAAATGATATTTTTGTAGTATATTTTTGTAGATTATTTTAAAAGAGGTGATGAAATGTCAAACACAAAAGAAGTATATGTAACCGAAGCAGGTTTTGAAGATATGAAAAAGGAACTTGATCATTTAAAGCAAGTTCGTCGTCCGGAAGTGATTGCGGCTTTAAAGGATGCAAGAGCGTTGGGAGACTTATCAGAAAATGCTGAATATGATGCAGCTAGAAATGAGCAAGCTATTATTGAAGGAAGAATAAAAGAACTAGAAGCATTAATTGAAAACTCTAAAGTTATCAGTAAAGTTAATACTGAAGAAGTTGGAGTAGGAACTAAAGTAAGAATTGAATACGTTGCAGATGGGGATATGGATGTTTATGAAATTGTTGGTAGAACTGAATCTGATCCATTTAGCAATAAAATATCTAATGAGTCGCCAATTGCTAGAGCTATTATGGGACTTAAAATAGGAGATATTGTTTCAGTTGATAGTCCAAATGGTAAATACGATGTTAAAGTATTAGAAATTTTTTAAACACTTTTTATAAGTGTTTTTCTTGATTGACTTGATAAAAATTTAAAAATATTATATACTAAGTTAGTACTTACAAGGAGGATAATATGGAAAAAGAAGTATTAATAAAAATTCAAGGTGAAAAATGGAATGAAGCAAATGATAAAGCTTTTAAAAAACTTAATAAAACAGCTAAAATAGATGGTTTTAGACCAGGTAAAGCACCTAAGGATGTCTTTATAAAAAAATATGGAACACAATCATTATGGATGGAAGCAGCTGAAGGATGTGTTGATGAAGCTTATGAGCAAATGATTAATGATAATAAAGATGTAAAAATTGTTGCACAACCAGAACTATCAATTAGTGGTGTTACTGATGATTATGTTGAATTTAAATTTATTTTAACATTAAAACCAGAAGTTAAATTAGGAAAATATAAAGGGTTAGATGTTAAAAAAGAAAAGGTAAAAGTAACTGATGAAGAAATTGAACATTCTTTAAATCATACTCGAGAACAATATATCGAAAATATCGATAAAGATGGTTTTGTTGAAGATGGTAATATTGCAATTATCGATTTTGAAGGATTCAAAGATAATGTTGCTTTTGAAGGTGGAAAAGGAAATGACTATTCTTTAAAAATCGGAAGTAAGACTTTTATTCCAGGATTTGAAGAACAATTAATTGGAATGAAAAAAGGTGAAGAAAAAGAAATTAATATTACCTTTCCAGAGGATTATCATGCTGAAGATTTAAAAGGAAAAGAAGTTATTTTTAAAGTTACGGTAAAAGAAATTAAAGAACAACAAATACCTGAATTAAATGAAGAATTTTTTGCTGATTTAGGGATGGAAGGCATTACTAATGAAGAAGAGCTAAGAAAACAAATTCAAGATAATTTAACAACGAAGAAAGCAACAGAATTGGAAAATAAATATATTGATGATTTATTAGAAGCTGCTAGTAAGAATATGCAAGTAGAACTTCCTGAAGTAATGATTAAAGAAGAAGTAGATCGGATTCTTAAACAATATGAAGAACGTTTAAGTATGCAAGGAATTAACTTAGAACAGTTTTATCAATTTACTAATTCAGATGAACAAGCATTAAGAGATCAAATGAAGGAAGAAGCAACTAAAAGAGTTAGTTATAGACTTATGTTAGAAGCTATTGCGGAAGCTGAGAAAATTGAAATAACTGAGGATGAAGCTAAAGAAGAAGCTGGTAATTTATCAAAAAAATATGACATGAAAGAAGAAGAGTTCTTAAAATCATTTGGTGGTTTAGAAATGATTAAATACGATATGATGATGAGAAAAGCAATTGAAGTTCTAAAAAAATAATTTTAGAACTTTTTTTTAAAAAATTTAAATGTTAATGAAAGTAAAAATTACAATCAGATTAAAAAGATAGTTCTTTTTATGTGATATAATTATTAAGGTGATGATATGCGTGTTATTAGTGGTAAATATAAAGGAAAAAAATTAAAATATAGTATTGAAGGTACTAGACCAACGATGGACCGAATAAAAGAATCGATGTTTGCTTTAATTCAAAATTATGTTAAAGATAGTATTGTTTTGGACTTATTTTCGGGTAGTGGTTCTTTAGGGATTGAAGCTTTATCTAATGGAAGTTGTAAATGTTATTTCATCGATAATAGTAAGAAAGCAATTAAAATTATTAATGAAAATTTAAAAAACATTGATAATAGCATTGTTATCAATGATGATTATATTCGTTTTATTAAAAATACAAATGAAAAATTTGATATTATCTTTTTGGACCCGCCATATCATGAAAATATTATCGAAAAAGCCATAAATAATATAATTAAATACAATATTTTAAATGAAGATGGTATTATCGTTTGTGAAACTGAACAAGATTTTAAGTATAATTTAAAATTAATTAAAGAAAAAAATTATGGTAATAAAAAAATTAAAGTTTTAAAAAAGATTTCTTAGTTTTTTAATTTTTTTTAAATAAAGATAGTAAACGAGTTTGATACTCTTCATGTGAAATGGGAAGTCCAAACATAAATCAATCATCTAATGAATATCTTTCTTGACAGTCTTTAATTTTTTGTTGATAATTTGAAGTATAATAATCAAATTTTGGCCATTCATTTTGTAGTTTTAATCCACATAACCAAAGATATGTTGGACAAAAAACAATCTTGTTATAGGAAGAAGACTTTTTATCAATGAATTGTTGATGCAAATGACTAAAACCTAAGGAATTAATGTACGTTTGGTTATAGGCATCTACTTGGGACATTATTTCCCCAAAATTTATATAGTTATTAATATTAGGGAAAGATTCTTTAATCATTGATAATATAATTTTCGTTTTTTTGTACGATTTAATATTAGCCAACCTTTCAATTGGACAAAACTTATAATATTTGTTATATAATTCTTTAAAAGTTTTTTGACTATAAGAACTTTCATAAGAATTTGTTTTATTATTAGATGTTTTTAACGTTCCAAAACTTAAATGAATCAGTTCACTTTCAAGACTATTTGGTTTTAACATGGTTTCCTTTTTCTGTTTCATATGTTCTAATTCATGTAATATAATAATTAAATAAAATAAACAATTAAAATAATTGAGTTCATTTTTAGAATTAAAAGACATTTGTTGCACTTTATTATTTAAGTCTTTTTTAATGGTTTGTATAAAACATGAAGTTTTGCCGAATCAAAAGAATAAATAGCAGAAACGCTTTTATTTATGTATTTTTTAATGGTTTGTATAGAAAAAGGAAGTTTTGCTAAATCAAAAGTATAGATAGCAGAATCACTTATTATGACATCGCCGTTATAAAAAAGAATTTTTCCCATATATTCATTAAGTTCCCATGAGTCGACAATAGTATGTATAATACTTTCGATAAAAGAATTATCAATGGGTTTATTATTTTCGGCATAATTTCGTATAATTTGTAAAACCTTTTCTTCCATAAAAAACCTCATTTCAATGAAAATTATCTTATTATATTATTCATAATTTGTCAACTTAAAATAAATTTTAAAAATTAGTTAAATAAGAAGTAAAGTGCACAATCGAGAGTCTAAACAATGAAAAAGGC
>CAZIFR010000082.1:0-3767 GCA_964539185.1 uncultured Muribaculaceae bacterium
AATAAATTTCACGGTTCCTAGTCCTTAAAAACCCTTGTAAATTGGGGCAAAAAAAATACCGTCCCAATTAAGGGACGGCTCAGGGGGTTTTGGTTGGATTCTTACATATTTTTATCGTAACGAATCCATATGCGTGTTCCCACGCAATTATAATTATATAAATATTAAATGAAAATGTCAATACAAAAGGAAAAGATTACTTTTAACTTTACATTAGTCCAAAAGGTCTAAAAGTTGAATACTATTTTTAATATCAATATATTTTGGACTATCTATATAGTCATTTAAAAATAATAAACTATCTTCCTTCGCCATTATTAACATTTTAAAATCTTTTTTAACATCAGCTAATTTAAATGTCATGTCCCCACTTTGCTTAATCCCAAACAATTCACCACTTCCTCTTAATTTAAAATCTGCTTCGCTTATTTCAAAACCATCATTAGTTTTAGTTAATATTTTTAATCTTTCTGCTTCACTATTGCTAATCATAACAAAATAAGATTGTAAATTGCTACGACCAACCCTTCCCCGTAATTGATGAAGAGCTGACAAACCAAACATATAACTATCAAACACAACTAATACGGTAGCATTAGGAACATCAATACCAACTTCAATTACAGTGGTTGTTATTAATATTTGAATTTTATTTTGTTTAAATTGATCGATAACAACTTCTTTTTCTTTACTTTTTAATTTTCCGTGCATTATATCAATATTGTATAACTTTCCAAAAGCTAATTGCATTTTATCTTTTAGTTTTAAAACGTTCTCTAAATCAGATTTTTCATTATCTTCTATTAAAGGGGCTACAACGTAAACTTGATGCCCTTTTTTTAATTCACTATACATTAAAGTTAGAACTTCCTTAATTTGCTTTTCACTTTTCAAATAACTTATAATGTCTTTACGGCCACTTGGTTTAGTCTTAATACTCGAAATATCCATATCACCAAATAATGTTATGGCATACGTCCTCGGTATCGGAGTTGCACTCATATATAATATATCAGGAGTAATACCCTTATTTTTTAAACTACTTCTTTGATTAACTCCAAATCGATGTTGTTCATCAGTAATTACTAAACCTAAGTTATTAAAGGTAACATTTTCGCTTATTAACGCGTGAGTTCCAATTACAATGTCAAGTTCTCCTGCTTGTAATCTTTTATAGATATCTTGTTTTTCTTTTATCTTGAGTTTCCCTGTTAATAAGGCAATATTTAAATTAGGTAATACCTTTTTAATATTGATAAAATGTTGATTAGCCAGTATTTCAGTTGGAGCCATAAGAGCTCCTTGGTACCCACTTAAATAATTAATATATAAGGAGGTAAAAGCAACAATAGTTTTCCCACTACCGACATCACCTTGTAATAAGCGATTCATCCTTTTTGATGAAACTAAATCCTTATAAATATCATCTATCGCTTTGATTTGATCACCAGTTAATTTAAAAGGTATAGTATCAATAAATGCTTCTATCATTTCTTTTGAAACTGTTCTTTTCAGTCCTGAACTAGTTTTTTTACTTTTTAAATAATTCATCTTAGCCATAAACAAAAATAATTCTTCATATTTTAATTTATTAATTACTTTCTCTAATTTAAAGAAATCAGTTGGATTATGAATTTCACTTAAACTTTTTTCTTTATCTACAAAATTATATTTTTCATTTAAATAGTCAGGAATATAATCAATAACTTTTTTATTGATAGAATTAATTAAATTATTTAACTGGCTACTATTAATTCCAGTAGAAACATGATAAACAGGTTCAATTTTAGAATGATTTTTTAAAGACGAAAAACGAATTTCACTTGCCACAATGATATTTTTTCTTTTATCATATTTACCTATAATTGTTACTCTTGAACCCACATGTAATTTATTTTTAAAAAATCCTCGGTTAAAGATTATTACTATAATTAATTCACTACCAGTATTTATTTTAAATTGCATTTTATCTCTATGATTTTTTAAATAAGTAACTACTGGAATGATTTCAACAATTCCATCAGTTACAATTTTATCACCATCATTTAATAATCTAATATCACTTTTTTCTAAAACATTATAACGAAATGGATAATATGTTAACAAATCATAAGTAGTATTAATTCCAAGTCGATATAAAATATTAATTGTTTTGGGCCCAATCCCTTTGATATTTTCTAATTTCATATGTCACCTTCTAAATAATTATACCAAACATACTTTCGTTTAGCAATATGTTCTTATTAATTATATAGTCAATATTTCTTATTTTTCCTTTAAAAAAAGTTTCGTTTAAGCGAAACTATATTTTTAAATACTTACGTACTGCCTGCCAAGATCCTACCATACCAACTACTATACCAATTCCAAGCAATATAAAAGATAAATTATATACGAAAGGAATTGGAGCAATTAATTGAATGAATGGTGAAATAAGTTGTTTACTAAATTTTTCATATAATGCATTATAACCAAAAATTGTAGCAACAATTGGAATTATTGACCCTAATAGTCCTAAAAACAAGCCTTCTAAAACAAAAGGAATTTTAATATTAATATTAGAAGCTCCAACTAATCGCATAATTTCAATTTCTCTTTTACGAGAGAAGATTGTTATTTTAATAGTATTTGCAATTAAAAAGGCCGTTACTAGTATAAGAGCTGCTACAACACCAATACTAATATTTTTAATAGCATTAAAAGTTGAAATTAATTGATCGATCATTCCTTCTCCATACTTAACACTTTTAACATTCTCAATCTTTCCAATTTCTTCAGCTACCTTATCCATTGAGTGAACATTTGTCACCTTCACTTGGTATGTATCACACAAAGGATTTTCTTCTCGCGTTTTATATTTTTCTAAAACCACTTTATAATCTGGACTTGTAGCTATCATCTCTGCTGCAATTTCCATTTTTTCTCTAAAAACAATATTTTCAACATCATTTAAAACATTAATTTCATCTTCTATTTTTAACGCTCTTTCTAAAGAAATATCAATTTCCAAGAAGGCAACAATTGTTAAATCCTTTTCAACTAAAGTTGTAAAATTATTAACATTATATGAAAGAACAATAGAAATTGAAACAACAATTAAAGTTATAACAATACAAACAATACTGGCTAAGGAAAGGGCAAAATTTCTAAATACACTTTTAAAGGCATCGCGGATATTGCGACTGATTATTCTAACGACTTTCACTACTATATTCTCCTTCCTTATAATCTTTTACAATTCTTCCAGAATCTAATAATATTACTCTTTTTTTCATTTGATTAACAATTACTGTATCATGAGTAACCATAATGATAGTTGTTCCTAATTTATTAATTTCTTCTAAAACCTTCATTATATCCATACTAGTAACTTTATCTAAATTACCAGTTGGTTCGTCACAAATAAGCAATTTAGGTCCATTTACAATAGCTCTTGCAATAGCTACCCGTTGTTGCTCTCCCCCAGATAATTGATTAGGATAGCTTTTAACCTTATTTTTCAATCCAACTAATTCTAAAGCTTTAATAACCTTACTATGAACCTCAGAAGATTGAAGTCCAAAGATTTCTAGGGCAAAGGCCACATTTTCATAAACCGTCAATTTAGGTAGTAATTTATAGTCTTGAAAAACAACACCGATTTTTCTTCTGATTTTATATACTTTTCTATTTTTAATTTTACATATTTCTAAACCACCAAGGTTAATGCTCCCGCAAGTTGGCTTTTCCTCACGATATAACATTTTTATTAAGGTTGATTTCCCACA
>CAZIFR010000083.1:0-3719 GCA_964539185.1 uncultured Muribaculaceae bacterium
TCAATAAAATTATTGTCAACCTTATCGATACAAAATATAAGTTCTTTTTTTATCCCACTATTATCACATCCAACTAAAAAAACCATAATAATAGCTAACAGTAAAAGTATTCCTTTTTTCATAAAACACTTCCTTTCAATTCACATATATCCATTAATAATAAAATCAAATTCATTAACATGGCAAGTATAAAGTCATTAACAAAAAACTTTAGTTAATATATTCAAATGATTTTAAAATTCCATGATATTTTTTTTAATATTAGATGAACAATATCTATTAATATAATGTAATTGTTCTTTTTTGGATAATGGTTTAGAGTTTTTATCAAACATTTTTTTTAGCTTATCATATTTACCATTAATACTCTCATGACTAGCTATAATCATATCCATCTTTTCTACTTTAGTTAGATCTAAATCAATCCCATTAATTTTAGCTAACTGTTCAATAAATTCTCTTTGAGTACGCCCATTACCATCTCTAAAAGGATGTAAGGCATTTATATCAGCAAATAGCTCTATAAGTAAATTTAACTTTTCATCATAATCATAAGGAATAAAATACTTATTTTTTTCTAATTTACTAAAAATATTATATGCATATTGATCGATATATTGAGGTAAACAAAATAGATTTTCTTTAGCTATAGCACATGTTCTAGGTATACCAGCCCAGTCATAAGTTTTTTCAAATAGCCTTTTATGAATAGCTTTTAAATGATTAAAATCAAAGTTACCTTTGATAGGATTTTGCATTAAATTTGTAATTTGATAAGCTACTAATTCTTTTTCCGCTTCATACAAATCAGTTTCATTAGTAATATTTAGTTTGTTTTTCAAAATACTAGTATTAGGATAACAATATTCATTATTAGTTTCATAAGTATATTGATACCTATTATTCATAGTATTTTTTATACCTTTCAAGAACCTTTTCACATTCTATTTCCGTTGTGCTTTCTCCAATTAAACATTTGCGAATGTTTTCTTTAATTTCATCAGTCAAAGGCATTCCTTCTTGAGCCATAGCTCCACTTATTTTTTTTACTTGTTCATCAACTTTTTTATCATTGATTTTATTGTTTTGATTTTTCATTTAAACACCTCTTATTGTTAATATTATACCATATTTTATGCCTTTTATCTACTTCATTATGTTAGTACAAACGATGTTTTACTTAAATATAATTCTTTTTAATAAATAATTTTCATTAAAATTCAAAACATTTATTATAATAAAAAAAGGTGTTTCATATAGGAAATTACACCTTTTTATTTTTTCTTAAATCAAGAATAACAGAAGTAATAATTAAACTAAAGAATGTTAAGATAAAAAAGAGAAACATTAAAAAATAACCAAGATCATTAAAACCCTCTAATCCATTTATTTGAGTTAAAGAATAAACGGCTAAAGAAAATGGTAAGATGGCAATTAAGTATTTATGATACTTATTGTTTAAAAACCTATTTGCTAATAAAGCAATTATCACTCCAATGGCAATAAATAACAAAAACAAAAGCCAAATCATTATATCCTCCTTTTTAATATAAATTCACTATAAAACTAAATATTGAAGAAAAATTTATTTGAGAAAAATATAAAATTAACGCCCCCATACTTAAATATGGACCAAAGGGCAAAACATTATCTTTTTTTTGTTTTAAAATTATAAGTGATATAGGTAAAGCGATAATTGATGCTAAAAAAATCGAAGTAATAGCTAACTCAAAACCTAAAACCAAACCAAAAATAAACATTAATTTGATATCTCCACCACCCATAGATTCCTTTTTAAATAAAAAGTCCCCTAATAATTTAAGTAAAAACATAACTCCAAAAGCGATAGCTCCACTTAATAAGGAAGAAAGCAAAGCATTAATTCCATTGATGAAAAATATTTCAATCATTAATAACAATCCAAAAACAATTAAGATTACATCTTCAATGATCATATAATAATAATCACTTAAAACAATAATCACAATCATCGATATAAAAGTTAAAGCGATAATTAAATTTAAACTAAGTCCAAAAACTAAATAGCAAGTCATAAATAATAAACCACATACTATTTCAGCTAAAGGATAAAACCAAGATATTTTAGCATGACACTTAACACATTTTCCTTTTTGAATAACAAATGAAATAATAGGAATTAATTCCCAAAATTTTAAATTATGTTTACATTGTGGACAATGACTTCTTGGAAAAAGAATTGATTCCCCTTTAGTAATACGATAAGCTACAACATTATAAAACGACCCTAAAAAAAGTCCTGTGATTAAAAATAATAAAGCTATATAAACAGTCATTCTATTCCCCCTAAAGCCCAGTTACTTGGTATACATTAAACATTGGAATGACAATTGATAAAACAATTCCTCCAACAACGACAGTCAAAAAGACAATTAAAATAGGTTCAACAAAAGTTTTAATTCTCGTAACTGAATTACGATGCATCTCTTGATAATAAACCGATACCTTGGACATCATCTCTGGTAATTGACCAGTTCTCTCACCAGTTGTTATCATCTCATAAGCAGGGATTGGAAAAGCCCAATGGTTTTTAAAGGCTAAAGAAATTTTTTCTCCTTTGGCCAGATTATTGATAGTATCTAAAATTAACATTCTATATATCTCATTTCCTGTTATTTTATTTAAAATTTCCATACTAGAAGTTATAAAAACATTATGAGCGAGTAATGAAGCAAAGGTTTTAGTAAACATCGTTACCTCATTATAAATGATAACATTTTTAACAACAGGGATATGCATTAATAACCATTGAATAAAGGTTTTAAACGCTTTGACATTTTTATATAAATAAAGGAAGATAATCAAAAAGAGAGCAACACCTAAAATTAACCAAATATAATTAGTTTGTAAAAAATGGCTTAAATTCATAACAAATATTGTAATCCCTGGTATTTCAGCCCCATCAATATCTTTGTAAATACCAACAAATTGAGGAACAACCCAAACCATAATAAAGATGACAGCTGCTATGGCAACAACTAAAATTATCGATGGATAAACCATAGCCGTAACCATTTGTTTATGAGTTTTATCAGTTTCAGTAAAATATTCCGACATATCATCTAAAGCTTCCGGTAATTCACCTGTCATTTCAGATGCTTTAACCATATTGATTAACAAATTAGGAAAAGTTCCTCCTTGTTTTTCCATAGCATCACTAAAATTATCACCCATCGTCAAATCATAAATCATCGATCTAAAGACTCTTGAATATTTACTATTTTTAATTTGCCGACTTAAAATTTTTAAAGCCTCTACTAAAGGGATACCTGCTTTTACATATGTCGATAATTGCGTTGTAAAGAAAATTAAATCTTTCGTTTTGATTTTAGTTTTACCTGCAGTACCACCTGTTCCATAAGCAAATTGAATCCATTTATTAGTTTCAATGCTGTAAACTTCATAATTTTCACTTAATAGAAACGAATGAACTTCTACTTTTGAATAAGCTGGAAAATATCCAGTTACAACTTTACCTTCCTCATCTTTTGCCACATATTTGTACATTATTTTTTGAGTACTTTTTTCAGCATCAGCACCCTCAAAATCGAGTAATAATGCTTCCCTATTAATATCGGCTTTATTTTTCATATCTTTAATAAAAATATTATTACTAAATTTGTTTTTGATTTTTTTAGGTATTTGGCCAACATATTCAAATATGTCATTTAAAACATCAG
>CAZIFR010000084.1:0-2928 GCA_964539185.1 uncultured Muribaculaceae bacterium
GTACATATCCCTATTAATTACAATTTTAAAATAAAAACAACCTATAAAATAGATTCAGAGTGTAGACAAACCTATGGTTAAAAACTATAGGTTTTTTACTTTGAGTAAATTTTGAATTGATTTTATAAAATTAGATAAAAAGTCACATGATTTGGCTGCAGGCATTGATTTTGAATACTTGTTTTCCAGTTTATCTATTTTTATTGCTTCATTTTTCATATTTTGTGCAGCACAAGACAACCATGTATAGTGTTGATTTTTCTTAACACCTTTATACACAGCATATCTAAATCCATGGTTACATTTACTATCGGCAAAAATTCTTTCAACTGTTTCTCGTCTTTTTTTAGCTAATTCTTTACCTTCATCTGACAATCTTCGATTCCTTGCCTCTTCATTTATTTCCTGCTTTATATGACGTCTTATTTTTCGATACTTTGCTTTTCCACAACATTCTTTTAAATGTGGGCATCCTTTACATCCTTTTGAGTTTAAGTATTCCTTATAACCATTTTTATCAATATTTTTGTATTCTAGTATAATTCCTGTTTCTGGACATATGTAAATATCTTCTTCTTTTAAATACTTAAAGCGCCATTTCCTTATTTCAGTAGTTCCTTGCTGATAACTTCTATAACTAACAACCCCATATATTTCTTTTTCTTGAAAATACTCTTTTATTTCACAGTATCATGCCCGAATCTAAGCATACTGTTTTTGGTTTCCAACCGTATGTATCTTCCATATACTTCATCCTGAATATGTAGGGAACTGGATTTTTTTGATTGTAAGAATCTAAAATACTAATTATTAGTGAATTCAATATTATTATGAATACACCATTCTTTTGCAATATCAAAATACTCTTGTTTTTTATAATCATACCATTTATCAATTATATTATAATTAATGCAACTATCTTTAAATCTTCTAAATGCTCCTGAGCCTTGGATAGTAATAAATAATTGATTCCTAATTTGTTCATTTTCTATATTATGTATAAAATTTTTCATAATTTTATACTCATTTATTTCATATTGAGTTGGTAATGAAATAAATTTATCAAAAGGTTCATCAAAATCAACAAATTCAAGATTATGAATATAATAAGCTCCCATATTATTAACACAAATTATTTTCCCATTTTCAAAGTTCACATAAAATTGTTCATCAACATTAACTCTATCTAATGCCTCAACTAATTCAGATAATTTAGTTTTGATATTCTTCGTAACCATATTTTATTTCATCTACTCTCCCTTTTAGTAAAATATTATCACTTTTAATATTATAATTACGATAATCATATTTAATAAATCTTTCATATCCAGGGCTGTAATTATGAATTGATTTTCCTTTTCTATCAGTATCATTAACAATATCAACTAATTCATCAATATAAACATCATCAATCATTCCCCGACCTTGCCCATCAATAATAAATGGATAATGTCTACCATTCCCTTTTTCTATTTCACGTGATTCTAAATAAGTAATTACGAAAGTTGTGGTTGATCCATAATCATATTTCATCGCCATTTTTTTATCAATTGTTAAGTCTAATTGACTAAGTTTAGTGATTGTAGCATCTACAAATTCTTCATTATCTAACTTATCTTCAATGCATACCATACAATCATAATTTTTATTGTTATGTTTTATGTTATATAAATGATATGCCAGCGAATCAAATGTGGCTAAAATAGTATAAGCTAAATCTGCTACAGTTTTCAAATCTGTTATTTCAATAATTCTCCATATTTTATTTTCTAATTGTTCTATCTCTACTTTAAACTTTAAAACCTTACTCATAATTAATCCTCCATAATAATCAGTTTCAGATATTATTTTATATCTGTATGTTATCTGATTAATGTTTTTTTCTGTTTTTAATTTTCTTTTATTAATTCTTATATTTAATTAAACAGATATCGCTTCAATATCTAATTCCTCTAAAAATACCTTTAATTTATTCAATATTTCATTAAAACGCATATTTTCAGCATATTTATATTTTTTGCTATATGTAATCCATAAATTTTCTATTCTTTCATTATCAATTATAGAATCCATTATTCGTTTATAATCATTTAAATAGTCTACTGAGTTTCTTTTAGTGAAAGTATTATCCATTGCTTTTTTTAATATATCAATATTTATTTCATTTCTTAAATTAGTTAAAAAATAATACACATCATAATAATCTTTCATTCTACTATTAAACTTACCTCTTTTTAAAATAGTTTCAATTTTTTCAGCTAATATTGTTTCGATATTATAACTACTTATTAATATACTTCTATCTTCAAATAATAATGGATACTTAAATTTTAATTCTTTTGGAGTAACTTTATCTCCTGTTGAAATATCTATTTCAAGGTTTACTTTTAGGTTTTCTATTTTTCCAACTATATGGTATTTATTTCCACCATATTCATCTTCTTCTCTTATATCGGTAATATCAACTAAATCAAATTTAACTCTATCTTGTAGATCTATGCTTAATATTTCATTTAATATTTTAAACATTTTCTTTTTAGATATATCTATTCCTGTAATAGTAGTATCCATATCTTTTGTAGTTCTATTATCTACTCCAAACATTGCTGACAGTAATAATCCACCTTTTAATATAAAGTTATCTTGGTAATTAGAAACAGATATTCTCTCCAAAATTCTTTCAAACATAAAACGTTGTAATACTTCATAGTGAGTTAAATTATGATTCTCTTCGATGATTTTTGATTTTGATTTTATTTCTGTACTACTTACCATTTCATCATAACCTCCACTACCGTATTAACTTTCTCAAAAATATTAAATATTTTTGAATACTCTAATAACTTATCAATATCTTTTTCTTTACTATTAAAATAATAATCTAGTACTCTATTTTGAAGTTCTAAATCAAACATACCTTCAGTTCTA
>CAZIFR010000084.1:2938-3665 GCA_964539185.1 uncultured Muribaculaceae bacterium
AGCATATCACAAATACATCTTTCTGCATTGTACACCTTAACTGGATTACCACTTGGACTAGTTACTTCAACAATACCAATCTTATAATATTTTTCAGAAATACGATAAACATTATAATTTCCACGTACACTTTTATTTCTAGGTACAGTTATATTAATTTCCATTGGAGTTCTATTAGTAAGATTTAAAATATGTAGTGCTGTATTATAAGAAAATACTGCACTAGGATACTTTTTTTGCAATATGTAATATTCATCCTTAAACAATTTAGAATCCATATATAATCCATGACTAACTTTTTCAATTAAATTTTTATCTATATATTTTTGAATTGCCATTTTATTTATATCTAATTTTAATAATTCTGAAGTTGTTATATATCCATAATTATTATTTAAAAATAGCATTAATTGTTTTTCCTTTTTCATATAATAAATCTCCTTTTTTTACTTTTGTACCACAATTATAACATTTCGTGAAACAAAAGTAAATATAAGTTATATTAATTTATAAAAGTTTTTAATAGGAGAACAAAAAAGAACAATTAAGTCCTTTAAAGTATAATCATATTGAAATTAGGAAATTCAAATAATATTTTATTAGTTTTGTTTTATTGTGTTTTGGTATATAAACTCTTTTAAATTCACAAATATCCTTTGGTAGACAGCAACTTATGTTTACAATCGAGGGGAAAAAAATTACTTAATTAATTTTGCTGGATTAACTA
>CAZIFR010000085.1:0-3632 GCA_964539185.1 uncultured Muribaculaceae bacterium
TTAGATCTAACTAAAGTCGAAAAAATGGATATGATTATAGCTAGTCATGAGAGTCTTAACGGTAAATATGATAAGCTAAAAACACTGTTTGATAAAAACTCTAAACCATTAACTAAAAAAGAACAATTGCATTATATTAATAGATATTGTTCATCTAATATTAAAAAAAACATCATGGAATTTTAACATCATTTGAACATATTAACTAAAGGTGTTGTTAATTCTTTTATCCTTACCGTGTTAATTAATTTTATTAATGGGTATATGTGAATTGAAGGGAGCTGTTTTATGAAAAAAGGAATCCTTTTATTATTAGCTATTATGATGTTTTTTTTAGTTGGATGTGATAATAGTGAAATTAAAAAAGAGCTTATCTTTTGTATCGATAAGGTTGACAATAATTTTATTGAAATTTATCAGTTTGATGATGGAAGTAAAGTTTATTCCGAATTTACTAATATTGAATTTAGAATAAACGATGATGAAAAAATTAATCTTTCTAGTGCTTTAGAACAAAAGTCTATAACTATCGATTATATTGTTTCTAAAATGGTTTTTGAAACTGCAGCTAATGATGGAGGATCATTACTATATAAATTTAATGTAGGAGACAATGAACTATCTGATACTGATTTTTATCTTATTAGATGTCATACATTATCTGGTGATAGAAATACTATAATTGGAACTGGACCTAATATAATAGACCAATGTAAATAAAAAGAAAAATCAAATCTTTTATAATACTAATGATGTTATTGAAGATGTAATGGACTTTATAATTCTCATTACTAATATATAGATTAATAGACATATGTCTATTTTTTTGATATAATTAAAAAGGTGAAAACAATGTTTAAAAAGCTTATAATGTATTTAGTAATTTGTGTTTGTTTAGATCAATTTAGTAAAATGGCGATTACTTTTTTTATGAATATAAATCAAAGTATTACGATTATTCCTAATTTTTTTAATATTACATATGTAACAAATACAGGAGCTGCGTTTAGTATTTTAAGTGGTTTCAGAGTTGTTTTTATTATTGTTAGTATAATAGCTTTAAATATCATATATTTATATTTTATAAAGGATAAAAATTTAAAAAATTATGAAATAGTTTTATATGGTTTTTTATTAGGTGGTATTATTGGTAATTTAATTGACAGAGTATTATTTGGATATATCATTGACTTTTTATCTTTCCAATTTTTTAATTATCAATTTGCTATTTTTAATATAGCTGATGCATCAATTGTTGTAGCTACTGTTATTTTATTATTATTATCGTTTAGAGGTGAAACATGCAAGAATACATAGTTGAAATGGATTCGGGGAGAGTTGACATTTATTTGTCAGATGTTTTAAACTTAAGTCGAAATAAAGTTATTAAAATGTTAAAAAATAATATTTTAGTAAATGGTGTTAGTGTTAAAAATAGTTATATGGTCAAGAAAGATGATAAGATTACGGTTACCTTTTTAGAAGAAGATAGTTTATCATATGAACCAGAAAAAATGGATTTAAATATAATATATGAAGATGATGACATTATTATTGTAAATAAAGATAATGGTGTTGTCGTTCACCCAGCTGTTGGAAATACGAGACATACTTTAGTGAATGGACTAATGTATCATTCTAAAAATTTAAGTAATTCTTCTTACCGACCAGGGATTGTTCATCGCATTGATGCCTATACAACTGGTTTATTAATGGTCGCTAAAAACGATATTGCTCATGAATTTCTATCTAAGCAACTAGCTGATAAGAAAATTCATCGTAAATATATCGCTTTAGTATGGGGTGTTATTAATAACGATAGTGGTACTATTGACGCCCCTATCGGACGCGATGAAAAGGACCGAAAAAAAATGAATGTAACGGCTAGCAATAGTAAAGAAGCTGTAACTCATTTTAAAGTGTTACAAAGATATAAAGAAGTTACTTTAATTGAACTTAAATTAGAAACAGGTCGAACGCATCAAATAAGAGTTCATATGAATTATATTGGTTATCCAATCGTTAATGATCCTGTTTATGGTATAAGAAAATTAATCGACGATAGTGGTCAATGTTTACATGCTAAAGAATTAGGTTTAGTTCATCCAACAAAGAAAGAATATATCGAATTTACAAGTCCTTTGCCAGAATGTTTTCTAAATATATTAAATTTATTTAAGGAGGAATAATTATGAATTATGCTGTTGATAAAAAACACGAAGAAATGATAATGAAATTATTACATTATTTTATAACCGAGAAAAATTATAACCCCGTTGTTTTACATGGGGCGAAAAATGAAATATGGTTAGAAAATTTAAAAGGTGAATATAAAATAATTAGATTAGTGTCTAATTATATTCATAACGATGAACAACTAGATTATGATTTGTTTAAAACAAAACAAATTATGAAATCGATAAAGAAAAAAACTTTAACTTTTAACGTTTCGACTTTAAGTATCTTTTTAAATCTAGGCGATAATGTTCATTTAGATAGTGAAATTATTGAAAATAATACTTGTATAAACGTTAAATCATTAGATGATTTAAATAAAGAATCGGTTGTTAAAATATTTCCTGATATAAATAAAACATTAAATTTTAAAGAAAAAGGAATGGATTTATTTTTAAAAATAACTAATGAAATTAATGAAAAAACAGCCAAAGATGCTAAGATTGCGGAAGATATATTTAAATCTAAAAAACCAATTGTAACTTATATTTTAATTGCCATAAATATTATCATGTTTTTAGCAATGTATTTATTTGGTCAAGGTAGTGAAGATCATTATACTCTTTTATCCTTTGGAGCTAATAATCGGCAATTAGTTACTGTTTTTGGACAATACTATCGTTTAATAGCATCGGCTTTCTTACATATTGGTGTTTTCCATTTATTCTTTAATTGTTATGCCCTATACATTATAGGCAGTCAAATAGAATCATTTTATGGTAAGTGGAAGTATTTACTGATTTATTTAGGTAGTGCTATATGTGGTAGTCTATTATCTATTTGTACCTCTAATTATACATCAGCAGGAGCAAGTGGAGCTATTTTCGGACTTCTAGGATCCCTTTTATATTTTGGTTATCATTATCGTTTATATCTAGGTAATGTTATGAAAAGTCAAATACTACCTGTTTTAGTTTTAAATTTATTATTAAGTTTCTTACCTGGCATTGATGGTTCTGCTCATATAGGTGGTTTAATTGGTGGAGTTTTATTATCAATGGCTGTTGGAATTCCAAATAAGACTAATAAAAATGCTCAAATTAATGGTATTATATTAAGCACTATTTTTGTTGGTTTTATGATATTTTTACTGTTTTTCTATTAATAAAAATAGATTAGCATCATTAATTTATAAAAATTTATTAATTTTCAGGAGGAAATACAATATAAAAAGTGTATATTAATAATTAGGAGGAATTAATGAAAGAAGATAAATTACATTTAATAAATCAAATATTTCAAAATGATAATATAAGGACTGTTTGGGATAAAGAGTTAGAAAAATATTATATTAGTGTGGTCGATGTTGCGGGTACTCTTTCAGAAAGCAAAGACCCACAATCATATTGGAGAAAGTTAAAACAAAGGCTTAAAGAGGAAGGAAATGAAACCGTGAC
>CAZIFR010000086.1:0-3516 GCA_964539185.1 uncultured Muribaculaceae bacterium
TGTATGGCCATTCACTTTGAAATTTAAAACTTTTGTTTAATGAAGGTGTTAAAACATAGACACCATCAACATTTTTTAAAATTATTTGTTCATGTTGATTTATTTTGTTTTTTAATGTCACTTTAAAATTATTGTCTTTTGCATATGCAACGACAACATCATATTTATAACTATCTTCGTTATTAACAATTTCTAGTTCACCTTCAATAAAATAACCTTCGGTCTTTTCAACCCTTTTACTTAAGTTGTTGACAATATCATTTTGTGTGTTTTTACCACATCCAACCGCAATTAAACTAGCACATACTATTAAAATTCCTAACAGATACTTTTTCATTTTCTCACTCCTCATTAAAATATATGGATATAATATTTAGAATATGAGAATATTTTTAAAAAAGTATATCATAATAAAACTGAAAGGAATGATAATATGGAAACATTTCAAAAAATTTGTCTTGTTATTACAATTATTGGAGCAATTGTTTGGGGAATTATCGGATTGTTTGATGTAAATATAGTAGCATCCTTATTTGACGATAATGTTATTTCTAAAATAATATATACAATAGTAGGAATAACAGGATTAATAAATATAGGTATTCTATTTAGTCATATTGAAATAGAAAAATAAGCCGAATAGAGGCTTATTTTTGATATATTCTAATTTTCATTTTTAAAATTTCAGATTGATATTCTATTTTTTGATCTTTTCCTTTAACTTTTATCTCAACATCATGAGTTCCTGCACCTAGTGAACTTAAGTCAACATAAGCTGTTATATCAGCAGCATTTATATCGTTGATAATATCTGTTACACCTTTAATTTTAACATTCACACTATCGATATCAACAGGTGTTACACCATAACCACTGCCTAGATTGGTTGCTGTTATATTAACATTTTCAATTGTTTTGTGCGAAATATCATTACTTAAAGTAACTATTACAGTAGCTGTTTCTAAACTCATTGATTTTACACCAGTTGGTTTTTTCAATTCTACTTTGAACTCAGTACTTTCTGTTAATCCATCAACGTTTATTTCGATTGGAATATACTCAATTTTTGATAAAACTTCTTCTGAACCGTATATTGTAACATTCATACCTGAGTTGCCATTTATAGTGAAATTACTAATACCCATCGTATATATAACATTACCTTGAGGAATAACTTGGAAAGGAACTTGTTTATTTGGAGATGAAATTAGTACTTGAACATCTACTTTAGCTGGACTAATTTCAACATCAACAACATTCCCAGATTCATCATATGCTTTCAAAGCAGAAGAGACTGTAAAAGGTTGCCCTAATTCAAACTTGGGTAAAGCATTAGCATCAACTAAAGCTTTAACTGTTGCCACTTTTTCTATCTTATATGAAGCTCCTTTTACAACTACACTATCAATTGTCGAAGATACTTTATCAATTATATATGTTTCATCAAGCATATCTTGATTTAGCAAATCAACCGAAAGTGTTTTAGTCGAAGAGACTTTTTCATATATTACAACTGTTGCTACAGATGGATTAACACTATATTTTATTGACCCTAAAATTTGATTATATTTTATATCCACTTTATGAGTCCCAGGTTTTAACCCCCATAAATCAATTGTCACATCATTTGAGGATGATTGTTTAGCAATATATAGATCTGTTTTAGTGCCAATTAAAGTAATATCTACAGTCTCTGGGATTCCTTCAACGACATAATTATCTTCATCAAACAAAGCTGAAATTTTTTGATTAGGAAACACTTCAGCAGAACTTTCAGAAAATCTAATTATTTTTTGATCAATTAAAATAAATGTAACAATAGCTATAAGTAGGGAAACAAATAGCAATGTATTAGATTTGGATAACCAATTTTCAAATTGTTTTCCAGGATATTCAGATTTTTTAATTATTTTAAACACCACTTTACTGATTGGTGTTACGATAACTTTGTCTAGAAAAGTAGAAAGAGCTGAGTAAATTTTATTTAGAAATTTTTTAATCATTTTCATCTATAATTTCCTCCTCCTCTATCAAAGCATACTTTTTAGGTCTAAGTTCTTCCAATAGCCTTAATTTAATCTCATCTAAAGTTAAATTATAATATAATTCACCATCAACGGCTAAAGAAAGACGTCCTGTTTCTTCAGATGCAATAAGAGAAATACAATCACTTACTTCAGATATCCCCAAAGCAGCTCGATGTCTTGTTCCTAATCTTTTACTAATTTTCAAACTATCACTAGTTGGAAAAACAGCTCCGGCACTCGTGATTTTATCTCCTTGAACTATTACACCACCATCATGTAGTGGGTTGTTTGGAAAAAAAACAGAAATTAATAAATCAGTAGAAATATCAGCATATATTTTTTTCGATTTTTGAATATAATCATTTAAACTATTATCTCTTTCAATTATTATTAAAGATCCTATTAAATGTTTACGAAAATATTCTAATGCATTAGTTATTTCATAAACAATTTTTTCTCTTTCATCAACAGTTAAAACTTTATGACGACCTAATAATTGACTGCGCCCTAATTGTTCTAAAACCGATCTAATCTCTGGTTGGAAAATAACAATTAATGCCAAAGGTGCCCACTCGATTATGTAGTCGAGTAAAAAACCAATTGTTACTAAATTGAGTAAATCACTAATTATTTTCAAACCAACAATAATTAAAATACCTTTAAAAAGTAAAATCATTTTTACATTTTTACGTAATTTTTTTAAAATATAATATAGAACCATCCAAACAATTAAAACATCGATTATTTTTTTAAACAATTCTAAAATTGAAGCAAATGTCATTATATTCCTCCTTGATACTATAAATTATAACATATTTTTTTATATAAATAAAACTATAAAAAAGTGACTATAAGTCACTATACCAAACCAAGTAATTCTGATATCTGTGGCAGAAAAAGAATAAACAACAGCATTATAATAAAAATAACAATAATAAACACAATTGCCTTCTTATTATCTGTTTTTTCTACGTTTTTAATATCTTCTTTAGGGACTTCAAATGGTGTATATTGAGTAGTATGTGAAAGAGCTTCTTCCATCGCTTCTTCTTTATTTAAATTAGAAACATTCATAATTGAATCTGGCGTTTTAAAATCAGAACCTACATTTACATTATCACTTGCAACAGTTTGTTGTGGTGTTGCGTTTCCAAAACTAGGTTGTTCAACTGGATTTGCATTTGTAAATTGCGGTTGGTTACTATTATTTACATTTAAGTTTTGTTGTGGATTTGGTGTCGAATTAGGAACAACAGTTGGATTTACATTTGGCGTAGAATTTTGTACAACAGTTGGATTTACATTTGGTGTAGGATTTTGTTGAATATTATTTGGATTAAAACTCGGTTGCCCAGGTTGATTAGCATTCATCGGTTGAGGTCCATTATTTATGTTTTGATTAACTTGCCCATTACTTTCATTTAAATTATATTTATTTTCTTCCATTTAATTACCTCCATTTATCATAAGAACATTATATCAAAAAAAA
>CAZIFR010000087.1:0-3385 GCA_964539185.1 uncultured Muribaculaceae bacterium
AGCATAAACTACACGATTTTGAGTCGTGCGCGTCTACCAATTCCGCCACACAAGCAATAATTAAATTATATCACGTTTTTTAAAACATGATATAATTTTTTCAATCTTCAATATATTTTGACTCATATAATTCTTTTATTGTATCGTCTTCTTCAATAGTAACTTGAGGAAGATCGCCTATTGATTTTAATCCAAAGTAGTCCAAAAACAAAGAAGTCGTCCCATATAATATCGGTCTTCCAGCTGACTCTGACCTACCAATTTCACAAATGAGATTTTTATATGCTAACTTTCTAACTAGATAACTACTACTAACTCCCCTTATTTCATCAATCATCAATCTAGTTACTGGTTGGTTATATGCAACAATAGCTAGTACTTCTAAAGCTGATTCACTTAACGTATCACTTTCTGATAGATTAATTAATTTTATAATATAATCCTTATGTTCTTTTTTAGTAATCATCTTTAATCTATTACCTAAAATAGTAATATCAAGTCCTCTATTTTCATTATCACAATCCGTTTTTAATTCTTCAATTAACAATCTTATTTTTTCTTCTTCTAATTCTAAAATGCTTTTCAACTCTTCAATTGTTAAACCTTCATCACCAACAACAAACAATAGCCCTTCTAAAACAGCTTTTAAATTCATTTACTTCACCTCACATAATAATATTTCATCAAAATTATTATCTTGAATTATTTTAATTTGATGATTTTTAGTTAATACTAAAACAGATAAAAAGGTTACAATAATATAACTCTTGGATTCTGATTTAAATAATTGCGAAAATTTAATCTTTTTTTTCTTATTAATAACTGACATAACTTCTTTTATCCGGTCATCAACAGAATATTCCTTAGAAGTTATTTTAGTTGTTAGCGGTTTTTCAAATTGTTTTCTTGTTAAAAAAGTTTCAAATATTTTTATTAAATCATTCACATCAACATCTTCGGGTAATTTAGGTGTCACCTCATAATCAATTATTTCAGCTGATGCTTTAGTAAAATACTCTTTTCGTTCTAACTCTAGCATCTGTAATTTAGAGGTTATATCCTTATAATGTTGATAGGCAATTAATTTTTTAATTAATTTATCTTTAGGATTTTCTTCATAATCGTCTTCTACTATTTCAGGTTGCGGTAATAAGATTGATGCTTTCATTTCAATTAACTCAGCTGCCATTACCAAATAAGAACTAGCAACATCTAAGTTTAAGGACGACATTTGATTAATATAATTTAAATATTGTTTAGTTATTTTATCTATTTCTATATCATATATACTAATATTTGATTGTTTAATTAAATGTAATAATAAATCAAGAGGCCCTTCAAATTTGTCGATTGTAAAAATATAGTCCATAAAACCCTCCATGTAAAAGTATATCAAAAAAAAAGATAAAAATCTATCTTATTGCATTTAACTTCAATAATTTATAGAGTTTATTATATACTACATCCCAATTGTTTTCAATTTCTTTAAATATCGTTTTAGACACTTCGTCGATTTCTTTATAACAATTAAAACACTCTAAATAAATATATATTAGCTTTTCATCATCATGGTCTTCAATTAAACGTTTTATTTCCTTTTGGAAGTATCTTTTAATTTTCATTTCTTCTTTAGTTTTGAATTCACGATTTATCGGTTTTAATATTTCATAAAAAAAGGGGGTATAATCAACATTTTTTATATATTCTAAGATATCCAATTCTTCTTCAATTAACAAATTACTATATTCGATTATGTTCCCATTTTTATTTATTTTTAATGCTACGACACTCTTTTCACTTGCTATAATTAAAGCATACGGAATGGTCGATATTCTATTTTTTTCAAAAAATTCGGTTTTGTTATAAATTTTTTCTAAATGTTCTTTTGAAATAATAACATGATTATTGACTATATGTGATGATACTTCAGGTAATACTTTTATTAAAGGGATTTTTCTTATATGGGTAATCTGGTCATCCTTATCCCACTCAAAAAAATCATATAAAACAGCATTAAAATCAACTAAAATATCGTATATGTAATTCATTTTTTTCCTCTCCTATCAAACTTAAAACCATTATTAATAAACCAACAATAAAGTTCCAACATTCTATTCGCTTAATTATAAAATTAACATATTCTAAAAAATTATACCCTATCGTTAAAAGATTAAGGTATATAATTATATACACACTACCAATGATCGTAAGACCAAAACCAAAAAGAAAGAAAAAAAATTTTAACATTTACTCACCTATTAAATTTTATTACAATAAAAAAAGTTCTATGAACTTATTTATCATTATTTAAAAATCGATATTTAAAATAGTCTTTATTTAAAGTGTTTTCACTTGCCATCATTTTATTATTAACAATGCGACTCATCTTAGAAATATAATCTTCACTAACATTATCTTTTTTTAATTTGTATTTGTTTTTAGCCGCAAAATAAATAGCACTATCGGTAATCCAATTACCATTTGGAAAAATAACAACCGTTTCTTCATCAGAAAAAACATCTTTTCCTATGTAATATCTAGGATCATAGTTTAAATCAAATAAATTAGCAATCGTTGGCAAAATATCAAAAGTACTAGCTGTTTTAGAAATAACTTTAGCTTCCGTTTCACTATTATAAATTATAAACGGCATTAAGTCTTCATTTAAATCAGCATATCTATCAACATTAGATCTAGATGCTAAAGCTGAAAAAGCTAAATTGTATGGATGATGGTCTCCAAATAAAGCAATAACAGTATCGTCTAAAAGGTTATCTTTTTCTAAATTATCTAATAAGGTTTTTAAGCTCTCGTCAAATTCAATTGCCTTAGCTAAATATCTTTTCATTGGGGTAATGGTATCTAAATCTTTTACTTTATCCCAATTTTTCCTAGTTGTTGCACCATCTTTTTCATAAGAAAAATGCATTGATACGGTAATTAAAAAACTAAAAAATTTGTCCTCTTGGTTATAATGTTCATAAGCTTTTTCTATCAATTCAACATCACTAGGCCAGCCACCTTGGGTATTGATATTTAATAACTCTGCATTGTAAAATGTCGACCCCATATTTTTATGTAGTTTGGTTCGAGGATAATATTGATCCGTCCAACTGTGATATGAAGTTGATGTGTAATTAGAATTATTAAAGATGTTAAATATACTAGCACTGTAGGTATTATTTACATAAGCAAAGGGGGTACAAACAGAAATACTAGGGACAATTGATGTCAAAGCTATAAATTCACTTTCTCCAGTAGTACAGCTATATTTAGGGGCATAGTAATTATCAAAAAACCATCCTTCTGTTGCCATTTTATATAAAGTAGGTGTTAAAACAGGATCAATAGCTGCCAGGTCTAATGCTTCAACCATAATTAAAAT
>CAZIFR010000088.1:0-3329 GCA_964539185.1 uncultured Muribaculaceae bacterium
GACATTCTAACTGGATCATTAATAGTTAAGTCTTTAGATAATATACCATCAGCCATGATTTCTTTTTCAAAACCACCGTCATTTTCATCTTCTGATACAACTGGAATATTATGCTCATTGAATAAATTATATAATTCATCTAATGATTCAGTATCTAAATCTAGTCCTTTTAAATTTAAAGCTAACTGCTCATAAGTAATATAACCTTGATTACGACCTAATTCAACTAATTCCTTTTTTCTTTCTTCAAATGATTTTATCTCGTTATACATCTTTTTCTCTCCTTTTTAATAATTCCATAATTTTTAAAGCTAGTTGTAGTTTTTCTTCTTCATCGGTAGTATTTTCCATTTTTTCAGTTAATCTTTTACATTCAACTTCAATATTATTTTCCTTTATTGCGTCAATATAATCTTCAATTAAACTAGTTGTATACTCTTCACTTAAATTCAAAGCATAAGCCTGTCCAATAACACTAGATAAAGAATTATCCAAATTGTCCATTATTTCCGCTTCATTGATATAACCTTTTTGGTTATAAAAACAACTTATTTCTTTAGCAAGCATCCGGTAATCAGGATTGGGAAAATAAAACACTTGATTATCATACATCCTAATAACATCAGGATATCTTAACATATAAAATAGTAGGCTAAGTTGGGCCAATTCGTATTTAGAATAATTTTTAATGATTTTTTTAATAATCTTTTTAGGTTCGTTTTTATTTAATTTTGATCTTAAAAAATCCTCATCTAATAATGTTTCTTTACTTAATTTTTTAATAGTTATTTCTCTTAAAATATCATCATCCATTTTGTTAAGATCTAATAATATTTGCTTTACGTATTCTGACTGTTGCTCACTGTTTCGAATATCAATATCCTTCTTATAATACATTAATTTAAAATCCATAACACTTAAAGCATTATCAATTTTATCTATAAATTTATTTTCCCCATATTTTAAAATATAATCATCAGGATCTAAATTTTCTTCTAAATAAACTACTTTAGGAATAATATCAGCTTTCAGTAATTCATCAATGCAAGCAATACTAGCTCTAACTCCAGCATTGTCACCATCAAAACAAATGATAATATTACTAGCTAATTTTTTTATTAAACTAATATGTTCTTTAGTAAATGCTGTTCCCATCGTCGCAACCGTATTTTTAACGCCAACACTGTATGCCCTAATAACATCCATGAACCCTTCCATAATAATAACCGTGTTTTTAACTCGACATTCACCCTTCGCTTTATAATAATTATATATAAAGGTTCCCTTTTTAAAAGCCGGATGTTCCTTACTATTTATATATTTCGGACCATCACTACCATCATATAATCTGGCACTATATCCAATAACTTGATTATTAATATCATATAAAGGAAACATAATTCGGTTGTAAAAAAAATCATGAAATCCTCGTTCGTCTTTTACAATCAAACTACTTTCGATTAAATCTTTTTCTTTAAAATCCTTTTTAATTAACAAATTAGATAATTTATTATTACTTTTTAAAGAAAGTCCAATTTCGAACTCTTTAATCAAATCATCATTAATTTTTCGGTCATTTAAATAATCTCTTGCTTGTGAACCAATATTAGTATTGATATTATTGGCATAAAACTTCTGGCTAAGTTCATATATTTCATATAAACTTTTTGATTTATAATTAACATTTTTTTCTAACTTAATATCTAACTTAATTCCAGCCATATTAGCTGTCATATTAACTGCTTCAATAAATGAAACATGTTCGTATTCCATTATGAATTTAAAAATATTTCCACTTGTATGACAAGAAAAACAAGAAAAAATTTGCTTTTCTGGTGATACGGATAATGATGGGTCACTGTCTTCATGAAAAGGACATACCCCAAAATAGTTTTTACCTTTTTTAGTTAAAGGAATATATTGGGAAACTAAATCGACAATATTAACACTATTTCTTATTTCATTTATTTGTTCATTTGGTATTCTATTCATAATACTACTCCCTAATTATTAATATACGACAAATATCGCAAATTTCCTTTTTTTTATTGCATAATTCTCATAATTTCCAACATATTATTAATAAAAGGAGCGTTTTTATGCTTAAAAAACTACAAATATTCGATATTTTGGCTATCTTTACCTTATCTTTTTTATTTCATTTTTTATATGAATCCTTCCCTATAAAATTATTTTCCATTTTCTTTCCTGTCAATGAAAGTATATGGGAACACATGAAACTAATCATTACTCCTTTTTATGTAGTGGGAATATTTGATATCGTTTTTTTATATTATAAAAAAATTAAAGTTAATAACTTTTTACTTCAATTATTTATCGTACCAATTATCGGGATTATTTTATATCTTATCATTTATCTACCTGTTTATCATTTAATTGGTGAAAATATGATAGTTAGTATTATTTTACTCTTTTTAATAATTGTTATTGAAAAAATTATTAGTTATAAATTACTAACTTATAAAGAAATTAAATATCAATCAATTATTGGTGCTTTAGGAATTATCATAACCTATATTATCTTTGGTTATCTAACTTATAAACCATTTTATAATGAACTTTTTTACGATAAAGAAAATGATTTATATGGAATTAATACTTATGTTAAATAAAACTTAAGTATTTTTTAATTATTTAAAATTAAGACTTATATTCAAAAAAAAATTTATAATAAAAAAGGAAGAAATAACGATTTCTTCCATCTATATAAAACGCTAACAAAGCAATTAGCGTACTCAATAAGAACAAGTATAAACTTTTAAATTAGATAAGTTAATTCTAATACTACCATTTATACTTGTTACATAGGTGAGTGAATTTATATTATCTAAACTATCGATAACTTCTTGATGGGGATGTTTAAATTGGTTATTTAAACCAGCTGATATTAACGATATTTTAGGGGTTGTTTTTTTAATAAACGGTTGATCACTACTGTTTTTCGAACCATGATGACCTACTTTTAATATATCCATATTACTTAAATTATATGTATTAAGTAAATACTTTTCTGTCTCTTTTCCTGTATCTCCCATAAATAGTATATTCTGATTAGCAATTTTAGTGTACAAAACTAAACTATCTTCATTTTCATTCAATATATCTTTATCATTTATAAAATGTAATTCATGTTTTTTATAAATTATTTTGCCTTTATTTATAAATTGATATCTAATTTTTTTAATATCTAATAAATTAATTAATTTTAATTCTAAATCGTTATTATTTCCACTATTAAAAATAACTTCGTTCACTTTAAAATTAGAAACTAAATTCCAAGCTTCACCAATATGATCATGATCACCATG
>CAZIFR010000089.1:0-2450 GCA_964539185.1 uncultured Muribaculaceae bacterium
CTTTCCAGCCATTGTTTCTAAACAAATTAAAACTGAACTTTTAGGAAGTTTATTTAAACCATTAATAATATTTTTAATCCCTTCTTCTTTAGATAATTTAACACTTGATCCGGGATGTAATACCAACTTAGTTATTCCTAACTGTTCCACTCTTTTTAATTCATTAGCTAGAAATTGAACGGCAAAATCATCACCATTAGCTAAATTAACAATATAAGGAGCATGAACAATAACGTTTTGATAATCAATATTATTATCATTCATAATTTTAAATGCTTCTTCTTTTTGTTTTAAATTGATTGGAAACCTAATTGTATTTTGAGGAGCACCAGTATAAATCATAAAGGTATTAGCTCCATAACTTAAAGCTTCATTTACACTCCCAATTAAACCAGTATCTTTTTTATATGAGACATGACTACCAATAACTAACATAAAATCACCTAATTTAATTATAAAACATAACCAAAATAAAAACAAGAAGTTCTTGTCTTTATTCCATGATTAATTTATTTAAGCCCTTAAAAAATGATTCAACTCCATCTTTAACAACTTTGGCAACAGAATTGGAGACATTTAAACCAGCTTGTGACAACTTAGTTTGATAGTTGGGATTGACTTCTTTTAAATAAGAGTCGATATCAATCTCCTTACCATCTTTAACATCTTGTTCAAAATTTCTAATTTGAGTTTCTGTTAAAACAACCTGTTCATGTTTTTTATACTCGTAGTACCCATATTTATTACTTAAAAAAATGGTCAAAAAGATGAAAAATAATATTGTTACCATTATTCTAAAAAACTTTGTTCTTAATTTTACCTTATTTTCTTTCATTTCAATTTCTCCTTAATAACTTCACTAATGGCATCAATCGTATTAACTACTTCTTCGATTGTATTATAATTACCTCCTAATTCTAATAAAACAATATTAGGATTTAAATCTTGATTGAAGGAAGATTTATGTTTAGTATATATTCCTCTTGATAAATTAGGATATTTATCGTCAAATATTTTATTTAACGAAGTTGCTAAATTAAGATTATCTTTTAAAGTGGTATTTTGAACAAACATTACCCTAGCATAATCTTTACCATTTATAGTAGTTGTCGTTACTTCTTTTGTGGTAGCATCACGATGTAGATCGATAATTAAATCTAAATTAGGATGTTCTTTTAAAATATCTTTTACAAACACTCTACTAGCTGTATAGCTATCATTAAAATTTAAACCCCTTTCTTTTAAATAAGTACTAACATTTCTTTGTTCAACTATGGTTTGAATTCCTAAAGAGGTTAACTTTTCTTGTAATAAAATGGATGCTAAAATAACACCAGGTTCAATATCATAACCTTCTAAGATTTTACTACTATATAATTCACCAGGATGACTACTATATATATATACTACTGGTTTATCCATAATATCGTTAGTAATATATGAAAATATCATTTTATCAATATAATTATAATCAAAATTATTTTCTAAAAGAGTAACCGGATTATTTACATTAATATCTGTTACTAAACTGACAAATTCATAAACTAAATTTTTATTTTGTTTCTCATTTACTAAATGACTATTAGATACTTTCATTATATCTTTAATAAAATTTTCGTTTTTAGTTTTAATCTCAATATTCTTAAAAAGATAATTATATAATTGAAAGAAAGCTATCAATATAATACCAATTAAAATAAGTTTAAATTTTTTCATAATTCACCTACTCTATTGTATTTAAAATTATAGCAGTCTATGAATAAATTTTTTGTCAAAAAAAGCCTTATTTGTAAACAAAATAAGACATTTTTTAGATTTTTTTAGCTTGTTGAACATAACTAGCTTATATAAATTATGGTTGTAAAATATATGGATTACTTGAAGTTCCCGTTCCACCACTTGTTTTAACACTTGAAGGAATTGTAATTGTAGGTCTAATAGAACTTGAAAGTGTACAAGAACGTTCCTTCAATGACGGGCCGGAGTTATCAACATAATAAACATTCCCAGTTGTAGAAGCTGTTTGAGTCCAATAATATGCCCCGCTAATATATAAATATCCTGATACTCTACTATTAATATTCATCTGTGAACAACTAGAACTCATTATGCATTCTATTTCTCTTTTAGTTATAATATCGCAAGATCCATACGAATTATATCCTTTACTACTGCACCAGTTAAAAACACTGTTCTTGATTGGTGAACTAGAATAATAATTATTACTACCAAAGGATGAAGTTCCTGAAGTCGAAGAATAAATTGCTCTTACACTTGTACCATTTCGATACATTACTCTCCAGATACTACTTCCGATTTTTACATAATTATTAGTAGCAGAATGTTGAAAATAGCTTCCATTTGTAAACTTATTATAGAAAGCTGTCAAAGTAGTTGTCTCTTTGCTTTGGGTACAATTTTCATTACCAATCTTATCTTTTACACAAACT
>CAZIFR010000089.1:2460-3112 GCA_964539185.1 uncultured Muribaculaceae bacterium
CAAGAATTGGTTCAAACTCTAAAATAATATTTTGTCCCTTGTGATAACCCAGTAACATCACAATAGGAAAAACTAGTTGTACATTTGGTGGTCCAAGTACTGTTATTAGTACTAATTTGATATATATATGGATTGCTTGGAAGACCCGAATTAGCATCAGATGCGCTCCCACTACGGCTTATACTGAAACTAGTGAGATTTACAGAAGTAGCAGATAGGGAAATATTACTGACAACAGGAGCTGCATTATCTAAATTAAAAGCATTGGAATGAGTCATAATTGTGTTTCCTGCTTTATCTTTTGCTAAAATCCATAGATAATATGTACCACTCAAACCAGCAGTACTATTAATTGTATAACCATTGGAAAAACTCGTGGTAAAACTTGATTCACTTTGTGAACTTGTTGATGCTATCCAACGATATTTTAAAGAACTCGTATTTATTCCACTTAAGCTATCAGATACACTAACAGTTGTACTTCTAGTATTTGCATATGTTGAATTGCCATTAGTTCCAAAGCTTACTGTCGGAGCAACTGAATCTAAATTAAAAATATTGGTTCTTGTGATTGTGGTATTTTCGGCTTTATCTCTAGCTAAAATCCATAAGTAGTATCCGCCATTTACTCCACTTGAATTAGTTATTCTTC
>CAZIFR010000090.1:0-3074 GCA_964539185.1 uncultured Muribaculaceae bacterium
AACTTCATGAGCCGCTATACTAATAGCTGCAATACTAGCATTATCATAAACATTAGTTGATAATTTTACTACTTTTCTAGTCGGATCATAGTGATCGGTTAACTCCCCTTTAGTTTCAACTACATAAATATTATTTAACTTGTTAGCTTCTAATATTTTTCGTGCCACTTCTTGACCAGTCAAACTGTTCTTATTTTTAATCTGGCTATATTTATTATATGTCGTTTTTATTCGTATTTGAGCAATTGAAACAATAAGTAGTCCAATTACTAATAAAATTATCGTTAGTCCATTTTCTAATCCCCAATACATTTATATCACCTCGTAAATTGTTCCTTCTTTAGTATCTTTTATAATAACTTTTTGTTGTTCTAATTCTTCTCTAATTTGATCAGCTAAAGTGTAATCTTTGTTTTGTTTAGCAATACTTCTTTCCTCTATTTTGTTTTCAATATAATTTTTAAATTGTTGATCAATAGTAGTAGTCCCCTCTTTTAATAAATCTAAACTTAAAACAGTATCATACTTTTTTATCACTTCAATTTTAGTTGTATCGTTAGTTTTTTCTTTTAAAATATCATATAAACAAGTTAACATTTGAGAAGTATTCAAATCATTTTTAATACTATCTGTAAACTTTTCAGTATATATATCAACTATATTATGATCAATATTATGATCAATTTGTAATTTTTTAATTTTATTTTTTAATTTATTATAAGCACTGGTTGCCATATCTAATGAATCATAAGAAAATAGTAATTGATTGCGATAATGTGACTGTAAACAGAAAAACCTATATGCTAAAGGATCATATCCTTTCTTTTCTAAAAGAGAAACCGTTAAAAATTCTCCTTTACTTTTACACATCTTTCCCGAATCGACATTTAAATATTCTCCATGTACCCAATATTTACACCATTTATGCCCTAAATAGGCCTCACTTTGAGCAATTTCATTAGTATGATGGGGAAATATATTATCAACCCCACCACAATGAATATCAAGATATTCACCGAAATGTTTAATAGCTATCCCCGAACATTCAATATGCCAACCAGGATAACCAATCCCCCATGGACTATCCCATTTCATATCCTGATTTTCAAATTTTGAAGTAGTAAACCAAAGACCAAAATCATATGGATTACGTTTATATTCATCCAATTCAACATCTTCTCTTGCACCGATTAGTAAATCTTCACTATTCTTACCTGATAATTTATAATATTCATCAGTTTTACTAATGTCAAAATAAACATTATTATTTGAAATATAAGCATATCCATCTTTTAATAATTGTTCAATTATTTTTATATAATCCACAATTAAATCTGATGCTTTTTCTACTATTGATGGTTTTCTAATATTTAATTTATCACAATCTTTAAAGAAAACAGTTGTATAAAGTTCGGCAATTTCCCATACCGTTTTATTTTCCCGAATCGCTCCTTTAAGCATCTTGTCTTCACCCGTATCAGCATCACTAGTCATATGTCCAACATCAGTTATATTCATAACTCTTTTAACTTTATAACCTATATACTCTAATGATTTTTCTAATATATCTTCAAAAATATATGTTCTTAAATTACCTATATGGGCATAATTATAGACAGTTGGTCCACAAGTATAGATTTTAACCTCGTCTTTATTATGAGGGATAAATTTTTCAACTTTTTTATTTAATGTATTATATATTTTCATTTTATCACCTATTTATATTATATCATATGTTATTTTAAATTATATATAAAAAAGTAATCATAAGATTACTTTAAAGTTTTTTGGTTTCCTTTTAAACAACCAATAGATTCATGGAAGTGAATAGCAGCAAGATATTTTGAATTATTAATAATGTTTAAGGATATTGATTCCATTGCTTTTTCATGATCACGTGTTTTTAAATTTGATGACATATAAGCTACATTAAATGATGGCCAATAAAGTTCAGATAATGCTCCCCCACCAGCTGTGAACGAATTAATAGAAAATTTTTCACCATTGGCAGTCGTGATATATCCGTTACCTCTATAAAGATCAGCAATTAAGTCAAATGATTCATTATATTCGGTTTTAGTTATGCTATTTGATGAAATACCATCTCTTAAATAGTTATTTTCTTCTTCTAAAGCTTGTATAATGGCAAAATCTTCTTCATCATAAATTAAATTAGTTAAGGTAATCTCTTTTGATTTACTAATATTATGTTGGGTAACAGCTGATACATACTGAGCCATATTAGATATTTCTTCAGTAATATTTATATTTAAATCATTATATAATGTTTTGATATCTTCTTGGTTTAGATAATCGATATTAGTAACAAATAATGCTGATCTAATCATAGCTTTATCAATAGATAAGCCTTTAGACTCTACATAATCATGTATTTTTTCAACTTCTGATTCAAAATTTTCAGCAGTTAATCCTTTTTCCTCTATAATGATTGGCGTTGGTATTGGTTTATCTATAGTATTAGTAATAGTTGGTTTAACTTCAGGTTCTTCTTTATGTTTAGTATTTTTAATTAAACTAAACCAACTAATTCCCCCGATTAATACAATAGCTGATAAAACAGTACTATATATTACAAGGCCCTTATTTGTTTTTCTTGATTTTTCATTGTTATCAATAGTCGGTTTAACTTCTTTTTCTTCTTCTAAATCTTGATTATTTTGATTATTGTTGTTAGATATATTAATATTCCAAAAAGCTCTTCTAATTTCAAAAAGAACACTTTCAGTAATTATTCCAGTATCATATTCCATAATTTTTTTTACATAAGCATTTTCAATTTCTGCTTGTGTAGCATTTTCATTAACTCCTAATATTTCATAATTATTTTTCATAATTATTCCCCCTTTGACTTATTGGCGATTATAATATCATAAAAAAATTGATTTGTCAAATTGTTTATATGTGAACTTTTTCGTTTGTATACTTTTTTGATAAATGTATTTTTATTTTTACCACTATCTATATCTATTATATATATTTCAATTTTAATTAATGTATACTAAAACAAGTAAAAATTTCAATAAAATAATATAAAAACAATATTTTTATAAAAT
>CAZIFR010000091.1:0-3035 GCA_964539185.1 uncultured Muribaculaceae bacterium
CTCACTTATTAGTTGCTGGAGCTACTGGTAGTGGTAAATCAGTTTGTATTAATAGTATGCTTATTTCTCTTTTAATGAGAACAAAACCAGATGAGGTTAAAATTGTCTTAGTTGATCCTAAAAAGGTAGAGTTATCTGTTTATAATGGGGTTCCTCATTTATTAACACCTGTTGTTACGGATCCTAAAAAAGCTAATACCGTATTAAAGAAAATTGTCGCTGAAATGGATAACCGATATGAATTGTTTGATCAGACAGGTACTAAAAATATTGCTGGGTATAATGCTTATGTTGATAAGAAAAACAAACTAGAATCTAATAAGATAAAAAAAATACCTTATATCGTTGTTGTTATCGATGAACTAGCTGATCTTATGTTAGTAGCTGCTAAAGAAGTTGAAGAATCAATTATGAGAATTACTCAAATGGCTCGAGCTGCGGGAATTCATTTAATTGTTGCGACTCAACGACCATCAACTGATGTTATTACTGGTGTTGTGAAGGCTAATATCCCTTCTCGTATTTCGTTTGCTGTATCATCGAGTATTGATTCGAGAACCATTTTAGATATGATGGGAGCTGAAAAATTATTAGGAAAAGGGGATATGTTATTTTCACCTCAAGGAGAAAACATTCCCACTCGTGTTCAGGGAACATTTGTATCTGATGATGAAATAAAAGCCGTTGTTGATTATACAATTAAGCAACAAAAGGCTCAATATGATCAATCTTTTGAATTAGCTGATGATTATGGAGTAACATCAGGAGTTTCACACGATGCAACAGAAGAACCACTTTACAATGAAATTGTTGAATTTGTTGTAACGCAAAGAAAAGCTAGTGCCTCATCATTACAAAGAAGATTCAGATTAGGTTATAATCGAGCTGCTAGAGCGATTGATTTATTAGAAGATCGTGGTATTGTTGGTCCAAGTAATGGTTCTAAACCAAGGGAAGTTCTAATTGAATTAGATAAACAAGATTAATAAAAAGGTTAGAGATATTATGAAAGCTATAAGTTTATTAGAACCATGGGCTAGTTTAATTAAAGAAAAAGTTAAATATATCGAAACAAGAAGTTGGCAAACTAAATATCGAGGTGAATTATATATTCATGCTAGCAAAAAAAAATTAACTAAGAATAATTTTACTGAATATCAAAACCAATTATCTTTATTAATAGATACTAATTTTAAATATGGATATATTATTGCTAAATGTAAGTTAGTTGATTGTAAATATATGGATGAACAATTTATAAGTGAAATTAAAAAAAATCATAATGAATATATATGTGGTGAATATAAAGTTGGGCGATATGCTTGGATGTTAACTAATATTGAAATCTTAAAGAATCCAATTATAGCAAAAGGACAGTTAGGAATTTGGGAATATAAAAAAGAAAATCTTCAAAATTGAAGTTTTTTTTCAATAATATAGATTTTAAATTATATGATATAATTTTAGCACTCATTGACAAAATTTGATAAAATCAACACTTGCTGGTTTTTCTAGGGTTTGTTTTATTTATGAAAGTTAGATAATGCTAGCAAAGTTCAGCTCATAATACCTCATATAGTACCATAGAAACACTATTGTTAAATCTTAATTGCCTTCTATAAATTTATATTATATGATATAATTAAATGGTGATGTTTATGAAAAAAATAATTTATCTTTTACTATTATTATTAGTTGGATGTAGTAATCATGGCCAACCAAAAATTGTCTATAATACTAGTTATTATCAAGTCGCCAGTGAATATAAAATAGCTGTTGGTAATTATACTTTAAAAAGCTATGATAAAAACGAAGTAGAAAAAATGTTGATGTATATATCAACTGATTATTTTAGTCCTAATAATTCTTATTATCAAGAAGGTCAGTTTCTAAATAACGAAGTATTAAAAGAATTAGTAACCAAATATAATCAAACAGATATCTTACTTAAAGATAATCAAACAAAACCGACTTTTATATCGACCATTTATGAACAAAATTATGTCGCAAGTAATAATAATTTAAAAGGGATATCTTTAGCTGTCATATTAAATAAAGATCAGCAGTATGTGGAAAATAATATTACTCACACCCAAATTTTTGATGAAAAGGAAGTTTTAGATTATACTAGAAATCAAATTGATGATTTAATTAAATATTTAAGAAATATAGATGAACTAAAAGATATTAAAATAGTGATTGGTTTATATGTCGAAAGTAGTAATTATTTAAAGGGAAGTTTTAAGTATATTGGTAATACTAGTAAAGATAGTATTAATTTAGATTACGTTAATTATAATTACAAATTATTAGATAGTAGTGAAGTATTAAAGGACGATCTAAAAAATTATAATAATTTTTTATCGATTAAAAACCATTTGCAAAAATACAATTTAGTTATCAGACCACTTGCTCTTTATAAAAATAATAATTTAATTAAAGTTAATATTACAATTAACAATAATTATTTAAGTAGGGCTAAAATACTGGAAATTAGTGATATCATTTCCAATGATCTTAATAGTTTTAGTAGTAGTGTTGAGGTCATAGTTTATTTTAAAAGTAATAATAATACCAAAGGGATTTTAGTTAAAAATGGTCTAGAAGTTAAAATACATTTAATGGAGGAATAAATGATACAAATAGAAGAAGTCAATCATATTGCTAACTTAGCAAAATTAAAAATAAACAAAGAGGAAGTAAATAAATATCAACATCAGTTGACAGATATTTTAAAAGAAATCGAAAAAATAATCGATTTAAAAATACCAGATAGTGATATTATGATAAGTCCAATCAATTTTACTAATCGTTATGAAGATGACGTTATTGGCGTTCATATTAGTAAAGATTTAGCTTTTAGAAACACTAGTCATGTTCAAGGTGATTATATTATAGTTCCGAAGGTGATTGAATGAAATATTTAAATTTAAATATAAAAGAAATTAATCAATTATTAAAAGAAAAAAAAATCAAACCCATTGATTTAGTAAATGAGTCTTTGGAGTATATTAAAAAAAGCAATTTAAATTCTT
>CAZIFR010000092.1:0-2848 GCA_964539185.1 uncultured Muribaculaceae bacterium
AAAAAAATTATTAAATGTTTCTAATATGAGTGAGGTATATAAAGAAGCAGCTGATGTAGATGGTGATGGTGATATATCTATATTAGATTTATTAAAAGTTCAAAAACATTTATTAGGAGTTCAAAAAATTTCATAGGAGGTAATCATGAAAAGGTTAAAATATATATTATTACTAGCATTATTTATAATTCCAATTAGAGTTAATGCTGCGAGTGCGACAATAGGAGTATCATCTTCAACAAAAACAATAGTTGTTGGAATTATACAGGAAGAAGTGAAGGGGATATTCCTCCAACAAGTGAGTGTACTGATGAGGGTACATATACGTATGAATTACCATTAGGTCAATTAGCCAGTACCACCGGTAATATTTATGGAATCTATGATATGAGTGGTGGAACGTGGGAATATGTTATGGGCAATATGGTAACAGATACTAGTGTTCCAATGGTTGGAAATAATTCTTCCCAACAATCCAACTTTAAAGGGAAAAGATACGATGGAACGTCTAACTTAAATGGATATGATTTCCCAACAAGTGAGTATTATGATTCCTATACATATAGCACAGATACTTATATTCAAATTAGAGGTAAACTAGGTGATGCAACAAAAGAAACATTACAAACAATTTGGTCCGGTAGTGGTGGATGGCATGGCGATACCTCGTATTTTCTATCCGAATCTTATTCGTGGTTTCTTCGTGGAGGACATTGTTCCGAAAATCCTAATGTTGGAATATTTTATTTTGGATCACAAAATGGAAAACAATCTAGTTATTTTACTACCCGTGCAATATTAGTGAGTGATAATTAGATATAATCGTTATATTATGATTTTATAAAAACAGATAAATTAACTATATTATTAAAGTGTGTAACTGAAACATACTTTTTCTTTTGTACATTTTTATCAAAAAAGATCTTATAATGTTGAAAATTGTCGTTTATTATGGTAAAATTTATATAGGATATGGTTAGTATAAAAGATTAGGAATGATGGTATGACATTAAAGAAGAAAAGGGTTATAGAAACAAGTGTGAATATTATTTTAAATATTTTAATATTTATTTTTGGTGTCGTTTTCTTAATTTCCATATATACAAGCGTTCAAACTAAAATTCTTGGTAATAAATATACCAATTTTTTTGGTTATTCGATATTTGAAGTTCAAACTGGAAGTATGGAAGAGGTTATTAGTCCTTCAGATTGGATTATTGTTAAGCTTACCCAAAAAGTAAGGGTAGATGATATTGTTACTTATGAGTTGGATGGAGAATATATTACTCACCGAATTGTCGAAGCTTATCAAGGAACTTATATAACTAGAGGTGATGCTAATAATGCTAATGATAAAAAACCAGTTGATCAAAAACAAATTATTGGTAAAGTTACTAGTATTTTAGGAAGTTTTGGTATTCTTCGAAAAACGTTATTTAATCCAGGCGTTTTAATTACTCTTATTATTACTCTAGGGCTATTTAATCTAACTTTTAAAAAAGACAATGCTAAAAATGAGCAAATCATTTTAAAGACTAAGAACATTACCCATCAAGTATTTGATAGGATAAACAAATTATATCAAATAGTAAAACAAAATTTAATAAAGTATAAACCAACTTTATCTACTAAAAAGGTTGTTAAATTAGATGAGGACGATGAATTTAAGGAATTATTATATAAAGTTGATTCGGAAGAGACAGTTGAACCTATAATGAAATCAAACGAACAAAAAGAAGAAGAATTAGGGAAAACGGCTATTTTTAGAATGGTTTCAGTTGATCCTTTAGAGGTTACTGATAAATATAAAGAGACTTCTATTATTAATGACGATGAAGAAAAAGAAGAGGAAAAAACATCGTTGTTTAGAGTTATTGCTGTTGATTCTTCAGAAGTAGATAAAAAATATCAAGATATAGTTAAAAATGAAAAATCAAAAAAGGGTAATTTAATATTGCCTAAAAAAGAGGCCGTTCAAGAATCAAAAAAGGGAAAGAACATTATTGATAGTGTAATGTTATTAGAAAAAGAAAAACTAAACAATCTAATTGATGTTTTAATTGAAAAAAATCAAAATATGACTATTAAAAAAGAATTTATTAATACTTATATCGATATCAGATATTACCAACAAGGAGATATAAAAGGTCCTAAATTCAAACAAGCTATTGAAAATTTTGGTCAAACATTAATAAATAATTACACTGGTAAAAATAATAAATATCCTGAAGCAGTAAATATTTATTCCAAAATGTTTGTCCTAATTTCTATTTTAGAAAAAGGACGAGAAACTTTATCAGATGTTAAAATAAGAACTGAATTTTTTACTAAAGAGTTATTAAAAGTATTTAAAAATATTGAATCAAAGGATTTAGAAAAAAAATTCAGTTATAAGGTGAGCCATGAATTTAAAGATTAAGCAGTTGATTAAGACTTACGGGGACACGCCCGTAATCGATAACATAGATGTGGATTTAAAGGATGTTCAGGTGTTGGCGTTGATCGGCGCATCTGGTAGTGGCAAGTCAACTTTGTTGAGGCTGGTGTCGGGACTAGAGTCCTTTGACTCTGGAACCGTGGTGGTGAACGGACATATTGTTGATTACAGGACGGATATGGCCTATCGAAAGAAGGTCGGGTTTGTTTTTCAAGATCACAACCTCTTTCCGCATTTATCGGTGTATGAGAACATTCTGCTGGTTCTGGAAAAGGTCCATGGGAGAAAACGCGAATCCATTGGGGATGAAGTGACCAAGCTTTTATCTCAGTTTGGACTTGAAGAGCATATGCACAAAAAGCCTCATGAAATCAGTGGTGGACAAGCTCAGCGCGCATCGATTGTGAGGGC
>CAZIFR010000093.1:0-2728 GCA_964539185.1 uncultured Muribaculaceae bacterium
CTTTAAAATTAGAAACTAAATTCCAAGCTTCACCAATATGATCATGATCACCATGCGTAATAATTAAATAGTCCAAATTCTTAATTCCTAATGACTTTAAATAAGGAATTGTTTTACTGATAGCCATACTATAATTAGAAGTAGTAAAAACTCCTCCAGTATCAATTAAAATAGCTCCACCTTTTATTTCCAATAAAATACTATCTCCTTGACCAACATCAATCATTGTTAAGTAACTATTATTCATAAATAACCTAATATTATAATGAATAAACATGAAAATTATTAGTAAATAAATATATTTACTTTTATTTAAAACTAAAACAATAATCACATAATATAAAATAAAAATAATAAACGGAACTTTACTAAATATTAAATTGATATTAATATTATTAAAAACAATTGATGAATATTCCAAAAAATTAACTAAAATTAAAAGCAAAGGATCGAAAATAGGAAAACAAATAGTCAGTAAAGAGATAGGAAAGATAATGAAAGAAACATAAGGAACAAAAAAGATATTTATTATTGGACTCATTAAATTAATAGTAAAAAAATTATTAATTAAAATAGGAATACTTACTAAAAAGCAAATTAAGGATGTAACTAATAATTTTATTAAATAATTTTTATATTGTTCAATTAAATAACCATAGTTTATTAAAAAAAGACTAATTAAAAAACTAAAGACAAATCCAACATTATAAATATAATAAGGATTATATATTAACATCATCCCAGCAATAATCATCATTAAATCAAATCGATTTAACTTCAATTTAGAAAAAGTAAAAAATAAAACGGCTCTTACAATTGATGGCATTAAATTAGTTAAAAAAGCATATATCATTAAAAAAATACTAACTAACATATGATTCCCTTTTTTAAATACTTTATTCAAAATAAATAACATAAGGTTAGCATATAAAGTAACTTGCATCCCTGAAATAGCTAATAGATGATTAATACCATTTTCCTGATAAATCAACTTCATATTATTGTTAATTTCTGATTGATCACCTAAAATAAAGGTTTTTAAATAAGTACTACTTTTATATGTATTAATTTTATCAATAATCGAATTTTTAATTTTAAAAAACCAATTATCATTATTACTAACTTTTTCCACACTATCAGCTTTTAAATGAAAATAGATTTTTTTACTTAATAAATAATTACGATAATTAAACAAGTTAAACACACTATTTATACTTGGTTTATTTAATTGTCCCATTATTTTTACTTTATCACCTAACTTATAATGACAATTATCACTATAATAACTAACTAAAATTTTTTCTTTGGCATTTAAAACAATATCTATCTTATCATTCTTAATATTTATTTCATGTATTACCCCAATTAATTCTATATATCCTTCTTGATAATTAGTTTTATAAATAAGGTTGCTTGTAATAATATAAACATATAAAACTAAACTAAATAGTAATACTAGTTTTAATTTTTTCAAAAACAGCTGTTCCTATCCCAGAAACATTCATAATATCTTCAGTCGTTTTAAAATTACCATTTATCTTTCGATATTCCACTATTGCTTTCGCTTTACTTTCACCAATCCCAGATAAACTCATTAATTCTGTTAAACCTGCTGTATTGATATTGATTAAACTACTACTTTTATCATTTTCTTCTGGTTTATTAGTAACAGGATTGGAAACACATGCATCATTGGTTATTTTAGGACATATACACTCTTTATCGACATACTTAATACTAGTATTTCCTTTTTTCATTTCAGCTATTTCAGCTTTAGTATATATGATAATAACCATTTCATCTAATAAATTTTTACTTAAATTAATCGAACTAGTATCCGCTTCTTTAGTTAGTCCACCGCTTATTTTTATAGCATCACTAACTCGACTATCATTTGACAATTGATATACTCCTGGGTTTACAACGGCACCTTTAATATCAATTATAAGATTTATAACAACTTCTTCAGCGCTTTCTTCTATTTCATCTAAGACAAAAGTTTCAACTTCATTAATTTCTTCTTTTGAAAATAAATTAAAATAAAGGGAAATAAATAATAAAATTATCAATATTAAATAATACTTATATTTATTTAAAAAATAAATAGCTACTTCTTTCGTCATAAAACACCTCCTATTAACTATATAGGAGATGTTTTAATAAAATCCTTTAGCTAAAAATAAAAAGGCTCTAAAAGCCTCTATTTCTCATAAAAGATGGAACATAATCATCATCTGAATCGGTTTCTTCTATTATATCGGTTTTAAAATTATGTAAAGGTTGAGCTGAATTCTCAAAACCTGTTGCTATTACAGTAACAATAACTTCATCATTTAAGTTTTCATTAATAACAGCCCCAAAAATGGTATTAATATCAGTATTAGCACTTTCTCTAATAACTTCAGCTGCTTCTTCAACTTCAAATAAAGTTAAATTAGACCCTCCAGTAACGTTAATAATAGCATCGGTTGCTCCTTTAATACTTGTTTCTAATAATGGGCTTGAAACAGCTTGTTTGGCAGCCTCAATTGCTCTTCCTTCACCAACACCCATACCAATACCAATTAAAGCGTTGCCTCGTTTTTCCATAACTGCTTTAACATCAGCAAAATCTAAGTTAATTAATCCAGCAACAGCAATTAAATCACTAATTGATTGAACACCACGTCTTAATACATTATCAACTTCTTTAAATGATTCTAATAACGGAGTTGTTTTATCAATTATT
>CAZIFR010000094.1:0-2670 GCA_964539185.1 uncultured Muribaculaceae bacterium
ATGATTACAAAACTAAATGCACAATAATTGTGCACTTTCAAATTTAATTAACGAATTTTAAAAATTTTATCAAATTAGCACTCATAACTTGACAATGCTAACATATAATAGTATAATGAAAACTAGCAGTTTAAAAAATGTACTGCTAAAGGTGGTGAATAGGTGTTAAATGCTAGACAATCAGAAATACTTAAGACAATTATCGAAGACTATATTAAACATGCTAAACCGATTAGTTCAAATGCAATATGTGATAATTTAAATGTTTCTAGTGCTACTATTAGAAATGAAATGGTGGAATTAGAAGAGTTAGGTTTAATCGAAAAAAACCATATATCATCAGGTCGGATTCCAAGTGAAAAAGGGTATCGTTATTATGTCGATAATATTATGAGACCCAAAGAACTAACTGGTGAAGAAATGTTAAAGCTTCAAACTATTTTTCACAATAATTCTTTAGTAATAGATGATTATATTATTAAAAGTATGGAAATTGTATCAGAAATGACTAATTTAACAGCTATTGTTTTAGGTAAATCTTCAAAAGAAAATTGTGTTAACAAAGTTGAAGCAATTCCAATTAATAATAATAGTTTGATTGCTATTGTGATTACTGATAAAGGTCATGTTGAACATAAAAATATTATTATTGATGAGAAGGTATCAGTTAATGATATTAAACAAACAGTTGAACTGATTAATAAAATGATTATAGGAACACCAATTGATGAAGTTAGTACTATTTTAGAATATGAGGTTAAACCAATTATTGCTAAATATGTTAAACAACATGAAGTTTTATATAATGCTTTTTATAATGTATTTTCTGATTTTACACAAGATACTAATATGGTTTTAAAAGGTCGAAATAATATTTTAATGCAACCTGAGTTTAGTGATACTAATAAAATTAGAGATATTATTAACAAATTTGAAGACAAGGATATTATCGATAAAATTGAAGAACAAGATAATGGAATTAATATTTATATTGGAACCGAAAATAAATTTGATGATGATGTTACAATCATAAAAATGAAATACCATGTTAATGGCGAAGAAGGAACGATTGCTTTAATCGGACCTACTAGAATGCAATATGACCGTGTTATTCCATTACTAGATTACATTAAGAAAAATATGAAGGAGGATTAGATGAAAGCAACTGAAAAACATGAATGTGATGAGGAAATAAACAATTGTAATTGTGACGATGAATGTACTAGTCATGATTGTGAATGTGGTTGTGATGACAATAAAGTTCAAGAAGAGAAAAGAAAACCTAAATTAAAAGGCAAGGATTTAAAAATTAAAGAGCTTGAAGATGATTTACTTCGTAATAAGGCTGAGTTTATTAATTACCGAAAAAGATTAGATGAAGAATATGCTAAATTAGTTAATTTTTGTAATGAAGATTTAATCAAACAAGTATTACCTGTTTTAGACAATTTTGAGCGAGCTATTAATATGGATGATGCTAATTTAGATGATGAAGTTTCCAAATTTTTATCTGGTTTTAAAATGATATATGCTAATCTTGTAAGCATTTTAAAAATAAATGGTATTATTGAAATAGATGGCAATAATAAACCATTTGATCCTATTTACCATGAAGCTATTATGACTGAAAAACGAGATAGTATTGAACCAGGAATGGTATTAGACGTTTTACAAAAAGGTTATATTTTAAAAGGAAGGGTTATTCGACCAGCAATGGTTCGGGTAAGTGAGTAAGGTGCAAGAAAAAATTAAAAAAATTATTTTCTTAGCCATAGCAATTGTATTATCAATTCTTGCTGTTAATTTTATTTTATGGTTACTACCAATAATTTTAATAGCAACAATTTCATATTTTATTTATGATTACTTAAATAAAAAAAACAAATAAAGGAAAGGGATGATTATATATGAGTAAAATAATAGGAATTGATTTAGGGACAACTAATAGTTGTGTAAGTATTTTTGAAGGTGGTGAAGCTAAAATAATTGCTAATCCTGAAGGTGATCGAACAACTCCTTCAGTGGTAGCTTTTAAGGGTGAGGATATCATTGTTGGTGGTGCTGCAAAACGCCAAATGGTAACCAATAAAGATACAGTTTATTCTGTCAAAAGATTAATAGGAACAAAAGAAAAGGTAGAAGCTAATGGTAAAAAATATTCGCCAGAAGAAATAAGTGCAATGATTTTAGGGGATCTTAAAAAAACAGCTGAGGCTTATTTAGGAACAACCGTGACTAAAGCTGTTATTACTGTTCCAGCTTATTTTAACGATGCTGAAAGACAAGCAACTAAAAATGCTGGTAAAATTGCTGGACTTGAAGTTGAAAGAATTATTAATGAACCAACAGCTGCTGCTTTAGCATATGGTTTAGATAAACAAGAAAAAAATCAAACCATCTTAGTTTATGACTTAGGTGGCGGAACATTTGACGTTTCTATTTTGGAACTAGGAGATGGTGTTTTTGAAGTTAAATCAACTAGTGGTAATAATAAACTAGGTGGTGATGATTTCGATCATCGCATTATGGATCACTTAGTTGAACAATTTAAAAAAGAAACAGGTGTTGATTTATCGAAAGATAAAATGGCTATGCAAAGAATTAAAGATGCTGCTGAAAAAGCTAAGAAAGATTTATCAGGAGTAACGACAACTCAAATTAGTTTACCAT
>CAZIFR010000095.1:0-2628 GCA_964539185.1 uncultured Muribaculaceae bacterium
TTAACTAATTTTATAAAAAATAGCAACTAATCAATTGCTATTATTTTTTTAAAATATCTTTTCATATATTTACCTTTTCAGTTCTTTCTTTACAATTTGGTATTTTATTTTATCTTTTTCTCTATTGCTTTGTTCCAAATATTTAAAATAAGTATTTAAATCTTCTAGATAATAATCTCCTATATCTTCAAAACTCCACAATTCTTTTTTTCTTTCCAAACACTCTATTTTATCACTAACTTGATACCAACCATTTTCTTTTTGAATAACATCAAATTTTTCTTTTAAATTTACTAAACCAACAGGAGATACTACAATATCTAAATCACCTGCTGTATCAAAAAGATTTCTAAGCACTAGGGCAGAAGTTGATAAAATATAAAAATCTTCTTTGTTTAGTCCCATTGACTTAATTAATTCTATAAGTTGCTCTTTACTCATTCTCTTCATATATATTTTCTCCTTTTCATAAATCAATATAATATAATTTTTCACCATTTTTTAAATCATTAATATAAACAGCTCCAAACTTTTCATAATAATTATTTAAATCTAGTCTTTAATATATTGTATCTTGTTTTAGTATCATCACTTAAAAGTAAAGCTTCTCTCCTTTTAATTTTTGGATTACTATAGTCTACATTTATTTGTCCAAATTGATTTGCTGTTAAATCAATTGTCTCATTATCAACTATATTAAAATAATGTCCTATATCATTCACAATTATTTTATATATATCTCCACCTAAATAATCATTAACTAATAAACTTGTAATAGCACACTGACCTAACGATTTATTATTCAAACTCCATTCATTGGAAACATTTGGATAACAAGTATCTTTATTCCAACAACAGTTTAAAATATGTATTAATTTATTTAATTCCATAATCACACCTCGTTAATAAAAAAGTATAATTTAATTTTACAACTAAATTATACCATGAATTTTTGTATATATATTTAAATAATACCATTTTCGTCAAATTATCTTTTGTTTATCTCTACTGTACTTCGGGGTAGTACAATTTTTCAATTACTTGATTTAAATAGTTTTTGATTAATTATACAAAAGGAGACACTTTATAAATAAGTAATTGATTATTTATAATTATACTGATAAAATATTTAATTAATGGGGTGGTTTATGAAAAGATTATTTTTGAAATCTTAACTGCAGGACTAGGAATATTTGAAAATCCAATTTGTGATTATATTACTATGTCAATTATAGGTGTGTTAGCACTTGCAATTGCATGGAACATTGTTGAACAATTAGGATTCGGTGGAGAATTAGGATCAATTACACACTGAATTATTAGAATTTTTGCTTTTGTAATAATATGGTTCGTTTTTGGAACAATTATAAAGATTATTACATTTTGCGTTGATAATTGGATAAGTATTATAATTATTGCTATTCTTATCATCATACTTTCTATTTTAAAATATATTTCTAATAATAATAAAAATAATATTTTAAATAAAAAATACTTTAGTTTTAAAAAATAAACTTCAGTATTTTTTATTAATATATAAATTAATCAATATTGATAATCTTCGTTGCTATTTTATTAGAAAATTCCCTATCATGCTCTACAAATATTAACGTTGGTTTATGTTCTAAAATAACATCTTCAATTTGGATTCTAGATATAACATCAATATAATTTAAAGGTTCATCCCATATATACAAATGGGCACTCTCGCATAAACTTTTTGCGATCAATATCTTTTTCTTCATACCTTCACTATAATAATTAATATCTTTATCAAAATTAGAAGTTTTAAAGTCTAATTTTTTTAGTATTGTTTTAAATAAGGTTTGATTAATATCATTCCTTAAAATAAACTCCATAAGACTCCCGTATAAACCATTTGCATCTTGATTCACATAAGATATTTTTAAGTTAGATGCTATATTCAAACTACCTTTATAATTTATTTGCGCACCTAAAATTAATTTTAAAATACTTGACTTCCCAGAACCATTTTTTCCCACTATTTGAATTCTATCGCCATTAGATATATTAAAAGAAACATTATTGCATATGACCTTGTTATCATAAGAGATTGCTATTTTATCAAGTATAACTAATTGATCTTTATGATAAATTAATGGATTCATTTTCAATGATTCTTGTTCTTCAACATTTTTTAGTAATTGTTTTTTATCTTCAATCATTTTATTTTGTCTATTTTCAATATTTTTTGCTAACTTCATCATTTTAGCAGCTTTATGTCCTACATATCCTCTATCAATTGCACTTTCAGAATTAACTGTTTTATACTTACTCTTTTCAATCTTATTAGACCATGATTCTTTTTGTTTGGCAGTTGCTGATAATTTCTTTATCTCCTTTTTTAATTTTTCATTAATGTTAGTTTCAAAATTATCTTTTAATTGTTTATTCTTATACCAAGATGAAAAATTTCCTTTTTGAATTTCTATATCATTTTTATTTATAACTAATACGTGGTCTATTATAGTGTCCAAAAAAGACCGATCATGTGAAACAACTATAAATCCTTGTTTTCTTTTTAAATATTCACTTACTACATATCTAGCTTCTGCATCTAAATAATTAGTTGGTTCATCAATTAACAAAAATTTATGATCTTTTAAA
>CAZIFR010000096.1:0-2540 GCA_964539185.1 uncultured Muribaculaceae bacterium
TATTATACTATAAAAAATGCAAAAGTAATAAACAAAAAGAATAAAAAAAAATTATTATAAGTTTTTAAGTTCTAAAAATGTTAAGATATGTCGAAACTCAAGCATTTTAATATAAAATATGTTTTAATAAAATAGGGTGACATATGAACGATCATATTGAAGGAATATTTAGTAATATGCTTGATGATATTAAAATGATAAAATTATCAACCTATTTTATATCAGAATTTAAACGAGATAATGACTTTGATAACTCTTAATATTGACAATTCTTAATATAATGGCTATAATTATATTGGGTGATATTTATGTATCCAGAAAGAATAATGTTGACTGTCAAGGATATATACGAAAAAGAATTTAAACTTGATACGAGAGGGTATCGTCCTCAGGAAGTCGATAAATTTTTAGATTTAGTCATGCGTGATTATGAAGAATTTGTATCTATAAACAATGAACTTCGTACTGAAGTTAAAGAATTAACTGCTGACAATTTAAAATTAAAACAAGAAATCAGAGCACTTAAAATGAAAATAGATGTGTTAAGAGAAAATGCTGATAGTGATACTGGTAATACTGTTGATGTTTTAAAACGACTTTCAAATTTAGAAAAAATTATATATGGTAGAGAATAACATTGGGCAAACGCTGCAATTTTTGTAGAGGAAAGTCCATGCTTGCACTATCCTGAGATGGTAGTAGTGATTGTGCATAGGGAAAAAATAACCTATGGTAGCTTTAGCTAACGACGCTTGAAATTTTCCTTTTTAAGGAAAAGAGTAAGCATAAAGTGCCACAGAAACGATTCCTTTGGTAACAAAGGACTGAAACGCGGTAAACTCCACAAGCAAGAAACCCAAATTTTGGTAGGGGAACTTAAAGAAAGGAATTCAACTTTTTTTAAGACTGATTTTATCAGTAGATAGATGTTTGCCACTTCATTATGAAGGACAGAACATGGCTTATAAATGTTATTTTTTTATTTTAAGAAGGGAAACCATGAAAGATATTGGAGAAAAGCTAAAAGAAGCCAGAGAAAATATTGGTATTTCAATAGAAGAAGCAGCTGAGGATTTAAAGCTGCATATAGATCAAATCACAAATCTTGAAGAAGGAAATATGACTTTCTTTCAAGATATTTTATATTTAAAGAATTTTATTCGTGATTATGCTAAATATCTAGGCTTAGATAAAGAACAATTAGTGGATGAATTTAACGAATATCTATTCGATTACACTTCTAAATTATCGATTGACGATATAAAAAAAGGAATAAAAAATAAAAAAGAAGAGGAATCTAAAATAAAGTCCCCATATACAGTTGAAATAAAAAACGAAAAAATATTTCAATCCATTGCTTATATAGCTATTATTTTACTTCTTCTTATTGTTTCTTATTTTCTTTATACTATTATTAATAGTGATAATGGAAGTAAAGAAGAAAATATCGTAATGATTGGAGATTAGTATGAATTTAGCAAACAAATTAACAATGTTTAGAATTATTTTAACTATTTTTATCGTCCTTATTTTATTATTTCCAGTTGATTCTTTAGGAATCCCATCCGTCCATTTGTTTATTAATGAAGCAATTGTTGCCGATTTAAAATATTTTGTTGCTGGATTAATATTTATTATCGCTGCTTCAACTGATTATTTAGATGGCTTTATTGCTAGAAAATATAATATGGTAACGGAACTGGGAAAAATGTTAGATGCAATTGCTGACAAATTTTTAGTTAATTCTATTTTAATTATCTTGTCAGCTCAAGGAATGATTCACCCTATTATTCCAGTTATTGTTGTTACTAGAGATATTGTTGTCGATGTTATAAAAATGATTGTTGGAAGTAAAAAACAAGTTGTTGGAGCTATTAAATCAGGTAAGATTAAAACTATTTTTTTAATGTTAGGAATTGTATTAACATTATTTAGCAACCTACCTTTTGAATTAATTAATATTAAAGTTTCCGATGTTTTACTAATAATAGCAACTGTGTTATCTATTTACTCGGGAATACAATATTATCAACTAAACAAACATATAATAATGGAAACTGTTTAAAAACAGTTTTTAATTTTGATAAATAATTAAAGAAATTTAGTAAATTAGAAGATTAAAAGGATCAAAAAAAGCAAATCGAACTTTTGTTCGTTTTTGTATTGACTTTTATTTTTTTATTAGCTATAATTAATATGTAATTATATAGGAGGAAAAATGACAAAAAGTAATGATAAAACATTAGAACAAGTTTTACAAGATATCGAAAAACAATTTGGTAAAGGTTCAATAATGAAATTAGGAGATGATAATAAAAGAGAAATAGATGTTATTCCAAGTGGTTCTATTTCCCTTGATTTAGCTCTAGGTATCGGTGGGTATCCAAAGGGAAGAATTATCGAAATATATGGTCCTGAAAGTAGTGGTAAAACCACTTTTGCACTACATGCTATTGCTGAGGCTCAAAAGCAAGGTGGAAGAGCTGCTTTTATCGATGCTGAAAACTCTTTAGATCCAAATTATGCTAAGAGTTTAGGAG
>CAZIFR010000097.1:0-2462 GCA_964539185.1 uncultured Muribaculaceae bacterium
TCGGCATAAACCCAATTATTCCCATTATATGTTACTGGTATCATTTTATCAAATAATTCTGGTTTATTAGCACCACTACTATCTACATACTCAACTCCATCGACAAATAAAGTCCTATTTAAAGTTGTTGTCTTATTATTTGAATCAGTTGCTACATATGTAACAGTATAATTTCCTCTGGGTAATAAACTAGTGTTACATGAATATCCAACAATATTACAAGTAATATTATTAATAGCATATCCATTTGCATCTAAAGCATGTACATCCTTTAATAAATCACTATTTTCCCCTTGGATAATTTTAATATTTAAATTATTGACATAAAAGATGGGATTGCCACTTCTAATCACTCTTGCTGATCTTGTTTTGGTAGTGGTATTGCCACTATTATCAGTAGCTATATATTTTATTGTATAATTACCGGGAATTATCGATAAATTACTTTGCGTTTTAATAATAACACTGCCACTATTATCAGTAGCCGTTACTCCATTTAACAGGTCAAAATTAATTAATTCGTTATCAAATATAACTATTTCTGTAGTTGGAATAGTTAGAGTCGGGCTTGTCATATCTTTAATATTGACTGTTCTAATTAATCTATTCGTTTTATCATTATGAGTTACAGTATAAATAACATTGTAAGATCCGACTTGATTGATATTAACATTATTTTGAGTGTCAACCTCGGGTATAATATTACCATTACTATCTTTAGCAATAATACCTAAATCATTATATTCCTGATTAACTTCTGATGTTGTAATCATTTTTCCATTTAATATTAAAGTTGGAGTATTACTATCATATTCACTATAATCAGTCCCTGTATCAGTTAAAACATTATAATAAATAATACCATCAGTATTAACTATTTCAATTAACATATCGTTGGCAAATAGTTGTTTAGTAAGGGGATTTTTAATATCTTTTTTAACATAACCAACTTGTTTTAATTGTGATAACATAATTGTTATTGTTTCATTATTATCTGGTTTGTTTGCTAAATTATCGGACATCCAATTTTCTGCTGCTAATTCAATCGTTTTAATTTCAGCTTCATATGCTTGTTGTCGTCCTTCGGCAATCTGTTTTTCAACAATTGGAACTGACAGTAAAGCAAGAGCAGATAATAAAATCATAACTCCCATAACTTCGATTAACGTAAACCCTTTTTTCATTTTATCACCCCATTAAAATATCGCCAATGATATCAATCATTTTATTACCGAAATCTAATACAGAATAATATAAATCTTTAATGAAATTATTTTTGCTATTACTTGTATCAATTTCAATATAATTTTTATTTATAATTACTTGAGCATTATATCGGGAATACTTTTTTAATAGTGTATGGTCAGTTACATTATAAAAATATATTTTGTTTTTATTAATAAAAACACTATCTTTTATAAAAGTATTAAGATATTTTTGAATAACTTCATAATTACAAATAATATAATCAACTCTTTTTTTCTTAAATTTTTTCCTTAGTTTTTTAATACTTATATTATTACCTTTAATTCCGTGAGCCTTTTTCTCTTTTTTAGTATAATTATCTAACAAAATACATTCTTCTATATTATGGTTATTATTAAGATTGGTTATTAATTTTTCATCTAAACCAAAAGCTAGAACAAAACCACTTATATTTTTAATAACCTTTTTCATTTGTTTCACCTAAAATATCATTTATTATATAGTTAGTACAAAGTAATCCACTAGTTGCAACTACATGAGCAATCGAACCTAATTTATTACTTTTAATAGGTAATTCTAAACTACATACAACTGGTATTTTTCCTTTAATATTTTCTTTTTGAACTAATAATCTTAATTTTTTAGCTAAGGGATCATTACTAGTTTTATCTAATGAAGTAATTTTAATTTTAGTAGCATCTATTCTATTAGCCATTCCCATAGATGATATAAATTTTATATTGTTATTTAAGCAATATTTAATAATTTCTAGTTTAGTATTAATCGTATCACAAGCATCAATAACATAATCAATTTTATTTTCAAATAATAAATTAATATTATCAACAGTTATAAATTCTTTTATTTTATAAATATTACATAATGGATTAATTTGTTTAATTCGGTCTTCCCAAACATCGACTTTAAATTGACCTACATTAGTTGTTAAACTCATTAGTTGGCGATTTAAATTACTAATATCGATAGTATCATGGTCGACAATGATTAAATTTTTAATTCCTGTTCGAACTAAAGTTTCTAAGGCATAGCTTCCTACCCCACCTAATCCAATAACTAAAACTGTTTTATTAGTTATTTTATCTAAATGATTGGCAAGTAACCAATTTAATCTTTCTAACATACTATCACCATCATAATTATATATTAATTATACTTAAATGTAAAGAAAGCGAAACCAATCAATTAATTTTAAATTGTTTTGTTTTTTCAGGTTGAAAATCACCTTCTGTTGATAT
>CAZIFR010000098.1:0-2391 GCA_964539185.1 uncultured Muribaculaceae bacterium
AACATTTACTTTTTGATATTTTAGTATCAATAAAAAAAATGAATAATGAACATGGTCTTTTTTTATTTAATCAATTATGCAGTATAATTAATGTTGGGTTATTAAACAATTATTTGAATAATAAGTTTAATTTAAATAAAAACGGTTTTTTTTATTTAAATGATATTATATTTATTATTAAACATTCGAGAATCATTATTAAAACAAAATATAATTTTCCTAAAATAATTAAATTTTTAAATTATTATAATAGCTATTTCTTTGTGGTTGATTATCAAAATAACGATTATTTTTGGTTAAATGATTTTGCCAAGGAGAAAATTCTATTATAATCTTGATATTATTAATAAATTTTAGTATAATTTTAAATAGGAGATGATAATTTATGGGAGATGATAATTTATGTTAGAAAACATTTTATATTTATTAGGGGGACTTATTGCTGGTGGGGTAGCTGGTTTTTTCTTAGCGAGATACTTTATTCAAAAGTATATGAAAAAGAATCCTCCTATTAACGAGCAGATGATAAAAGCCATGATGACACAAATGGGAAGGACGCCAAGTCAAAAACAAGTTAATCAAATGATGAAATCAATGTCTAAATATATGTAGGTGCTGAAATATTTTTCAGCACTTTTTCATATAATTATTTAGGTGATTAGGTGAAAGTAAAAACATTAATAAAGATTGTTGATGGTAAAGGGCCGAATAAAAACGAAAGTTTTAATAAAATTAAGTTAGATTCAAGGAAATTAAATAAGAATGATCTTTTTATTGCTATTAATAGTGGTGATAAATATATTGACGATGCTTTTAAGAAAAAATGTAAGGTTTTAACGGAAAAAGAAGTGTCTGGTGCTATTGTAGTTGATAATACCATTAAAGCTTTAGGTGAGATTGCGTCATATCTTAGGCAGAAATATAATAAACCGATTATAGCTATAACAGGTTCTAATGGCAAGACGACAACAAAAGATTTAATATATGAGGTTTTAAGCAAAAAGTATCGGGTTTTAAAAAATGAAAAAAATAAAAATAATCATATTGGACTACCGGAAACATTACTTAATTTAAATGACAAGTATGATATTTGTGTTTTAGAATTAGGAATGAATCACGAAGGAGAAATTGATTATTTAGCTAATATTTGTAAACCAGATTATGCCATTATAACCAATATTGGTAGTGCTCATATTGGACATTTTAAAAATATAAAAGAGATTTTAAAAACTAAATTAGAAATAAAATCTCATAGTAAAAAAGTTTTCGTAAATAGCGATAATAAATATTTAAAAAGGATAAAAGATACTGAGAAAATTAGTTTAGATGAATTAGATAATATAAAATATTCTTTTGATAAAACCGAGTTTGATTATAATAATACTCATTTTACTTTTAATATTCCAGGTGAACATCTATTAATTGATGTGTTATTTGCAATTAAAATGGGTCTTATATTTAATGTTGATATGGAAGATATCAGACAAGCTATTGAAAATTTTAAAACTCTTGAAGGAAGAATGAATATTATAAATGATAAATATACAATTATTGATGATTGTTATAATGCTAATTATGAATCGATAAAGGGTAGTTTAGATACAATTAAAGATGATGAACGGTTTAAGATAATTGTTCTAGCTGACATGTTAGAATTAGGTCATAAATCAATTTATTATCATAAAAAAGTCAATAAGTTATTAAAAAAAATAAAAAACAAATGTGTTTTAACGATTGGTGAATATTCTAAATATATTAAAGGGAAACATTTCATTGACATGGACATTTTATTTAAATATTTGAAATCGATTTTAAAAGAAGATTGTATTATTTTAATAAAGGGAAGCAATCGTTTTAATTTAAATTTATTGATCGATAAAATTAAAAGTGCCTCGAACATTTTTTAAACAAAAATATCATTTGTAAAAGTTAAGTTTTTAATATATAATGGTTTAGGTGATCAAAATGAAAATTAAATACGAATTAAAGCATAAAGATGATAAAGCTAGATATGGAATTTTAAAAACTAATCATGGTGAATTTGAAACGCCTATGTTCATGCCGGTTGGAACATTAGCTAATGTAAAAACTTTATTACCCGAAGAACTAAAAGCTGTTAAAAGTGGTGTTATTTTAGCCAATACTTATCACTTATGGTTAAGACCAGGTGAAGATATTGTTGCTTCATCAGGAGGGTTACATAAATTTATGAATTATGATGGTCCAATTTTAACTGATAGTGGTGGTTTTCAAGTTTTTTCCCTAGCTTTAAAAAAAGATATATTAGAAGAGGGCGTTTATTTTAAAAGTCATATTGATGGTTCTAAGTTATTTTTAACCCCAGAGATTTCGATTGCTGTTCAAAATAAATTAGATAGTGATATTGCGATG
>CAZIFR010000099.1:0-2251 GCA_964539185.1 uncultured Muribaculaceae bacterium
GATTGTTTATTTAATAGTTCTGTTTTTAGTCCATAAGAAGTATATAAATTTTTTAGTAACAAAATTATTTGAAACAAAAAAATAGCTATTGTTAAACTAAGCGCAAAAGTTACAATTAATTCTACTGTTGTAAATCCCTTTTTCATATTGACTCCTCGATAATCTTTAAAGATGAAAATGTTCCATCGTTAAATTCAACAGTGATACGATAATTTTGTTCAGTTGAATTATTTTTTAAAGTATTAATAAATTTTTTTAAATTATTACTATAAGGATTATCGATATTAAAAGCATTTTCTAAATCATCAGTATTTTCTTTAGAAAATAGAACTGTTTTAACATCTAAATTAGTAAATAAGTTTTCACAATAAAAATATTCAATAAAATAATCGCTTGAACAATTAGTAATATCGATATATGAATGATCAGTTAATTGAACTTTTAAACCATCTATTCCATCACTGATAATAAATTTATTAATATTATTAACAGCATACATTCCATCAACTGTATTATATTTAAACGAGATATTATAACTATTAATTATAGTAACAAACTGTGTATAAATGGTAATTAATGCACCAATAACAATAATGGAAACAGTTATCGTTTCTGCTAAAACAAACCCAAAATTCGATTTTTTCATTAAAAAGACCCCTTTTATGTTGAAATTATTCTAAATATATTATATAATACTTTTAGAATAAAAACCAGTCCTAAAATAACAAAGGGGTTGAAATGTGATGATTAGACAATTTGATTTTGAAAAAATGCCTGTCGTTGAAGTAGTTAATGACATCATGGTCGATTCGACTAAAAGAGGCGCAAGTGATATTCACTTTGACAATTTAACAGAATTTATGAGAATTAGGATTAGAATCGATGGTGTCTTAAATGATTATGCCATTGTTCCAAATAGTATTAAGAAAAATCTTATAACAAGAATAAAAATCATTAGCGGTATGAACATTACTGAATCTCGATTACCACAAGATGGTGCTATTAAAACTACTTTACAAGATGTAAATCTCGATCTTCGTGTTTCGTGTCTACCAACTGTAAACGGAGAAAAGATTGTTATCCGTATTTTAGATTATTCAATGAGTTTAGCTGGAATCGAAAATTTAGGTTTTAGTCCAGATAATTATAAAAAAGTGTTAAAAATGATATCTACACCTAATGGAATTGTTTTAGTAACAGGAGCTACTGGTACAGGTAAGTCAACTACCGTTTACTCTATTTTACAAAAATTAAATACTGAAGAAACTAATCTAGTTACTGTTGAAGATCCAGTTGAAATGAATATTGAAGGTATTAATCAGGTCCAAACAAACAGTGAAATCGGACTAACCTTCTCTCAAACTTTGCGTTCGGTTTTAAGACAAGACCCTAATATCATTATGATTGGGGAAATAAGAGATACTGAAACAGCTAAAATAGCTGTTAGAGCTTCGATTACTGGACATTTAGTATTATCTACTTTGCATACTAATAACTCGTTAAATACAATTGAAAGATTATTAGATATGGAAGTTGAAAGATATTTATTAGCTAGTTCCTTAGAAGGTATCATATCACAAGTATTAGCTAGAAAACTATGTCAAGAATGCCTGATTAAAAGAGCTACTAATGACTATGAAAAAAGTTTGTTTAATAAAGTATTAAATCAAGAAGTTTTAGAAATTTATTCAGCAAATGGTTGTGAACACTGTAACAACACTGGCTATGCTGGTCGAATTGCTATTCATGAAGTATTATTATTTAATGAGAAAATAAGAGATGCCATTAGTAATGGTGTTGCTAGAGAAAAATTACGAGAATTAGTTTATCAATCAGATGTTAATACTTTATTAGAAGATGGTTTACAAAAAGTTATTAATGGATTGACAACTTTTGAAGAAGTTATAAAATTAATTGAATTAGAAGATGATGAAAAAGGTTCTGAAGCTTATGGATTAAACAGAGCTTTAAAAAATATTCTCTTAACGAAAAAAAATGATAATAATAGCGAAGATAATGAAATTGAATCAAATCAATCTTCTGATCAACCAAATCCAGTTTCAACCGATTTAAATAATGTTGTTTCATCTCAAGAAGTAAATATGACTCAACCTATAGTGCCAGGACAGCCAAACTTTAATTTTAATCAAGAGCCTACGATTATTCCAGAATAAAAATAATTTAAAAAAGTATAACCTTGAAGTGAACCCTATATAGTAGACAAGAAATAAAAAGTTTCTTGTCTTTTTAT
>CAZIFR010000100.1:0-2175 GCA_964539185.1 uncultured Muribaculaceae bacterium
TTGTTCAGCTCCAACAATTTTATAATCATCGACATCATGTAGTAATGCCGCTAAAGAAACAATGGTTAAATCGGCTCCCTCATCTTTTGCAAATTTAACTGCTAGGTTATAAACCCGTTTTATATGATCATTTCCATGTCCATTATTGTTTCCATCCATGATTTTACATACTAAATTTTCAACTTCTTTTATCATTAAAACACCTCTTCATATAACTATTTATATTATATTTTATTCTAAAAATTAAAAGGTCCTGGTTAAAGGATATTATTATTCTAACACATTTTAGTTATAATGTACAATGTATAATTGATGTAAATTCAACTTATAAAAAGTAATTGTGATTCCTATTTTTAATTTTTTTATAAACAGACAAATTTTTGTTGTGTTGCTTGATAATGGCGTTTTAAAATTATTTCTTATTCTAAATCATCTTTTAATAAAATATATTTTGTCAGCCATTCCTTAAAACCACTAACAGATTCATAATAGGGAAGGTGTTTATCTTTACTCGCATCTAAATAAGCAACCATTTCACCATTACGATAAATAACGGCTGACGGACAGTATTTGATATAATCTATCATATTAGTATCTTTTATAGTTGAAAATGAGGTTTTATAAAAGCTTATTTGATAAGTGTCTAAAAATTCAGTTACCACATTATGAAAATCATATGAAGTAGTACAGAGTGGTTGATATACAAATATAACAAAGGAATTTTTATTCTTTTCGAGTGTTTTAAATTCTTCACTATCAATTTCTATTAATGAGCCCTTGTGATAATATTCATCATTTAAATAGAAGGCTTCTTTTTTTTGACATCCTATTAATAATATACCAATAATTACTGTAAATAATATTCTTTTCATTGATGAGCTACCTCATGTAAGTAGTCAAAATCAATATTATGATAAGTTACTTTCCAAAAATCATAAGAAACTTTTTCATATGAAGTATTTTTTACCATAACATTATTATTACCTTCATAATACCAATGTCCACCAACATTGTAAATTTTTTCTTTATTCCAACCAAGAGAAATTAACATCGTTTTCATCATTCCAGAATATCCTCCACCGCCACACATTAAGAAAATATTTTTGTCTTTGGGAAAATAATATTCTAAAAATCCAATTGATTCATCATAATTAGCAATATACTCTCCATTTTCAGTTAATGTAAATAAAGTCTTACCTTCATAACTAACTCCAACTTCTTCAGGTAATCCTGTTACATTTACTATGAGAGGAAAAGGAACTGCTTCAAATCCTTTAACAAATCCTGATAAATACGAATCTCCGCCAATTTTTTCATAATCAGCATCATCAATTAGCATTCTCATATCACGATAAACGGTATCTTGGCGATTTAAATATTTATCAATCGTTTCTTCATTTATATTTTTATCAATACCAAAAGTTCCTCTAATTCCTTCTGCTATCTCTGGTTTTGGTAGGTTTTGCTGTGAACAACCACATATAAGCAATATTAATATTAATAATAATTTTTTCATAAAAACATCTCCTTTTATTAATTTTATCATCTTTGACTATTTAATACAATAAAGAGGCGGTTGAAAAAACTCAACTTTAAGCTGAGTTAATTATTCTAATATTTTTCATTTGTAGATTTATTTTTTTATATCTGTGTTTTAAATTTCAATAATAGAAGTTTTAGGTAAAAAACATTCCTTTTTTATCTCTTTTTAATTCTTAAAATCTTTTGACCTACTTCAGCTTGGGAAAGTACATTACTATAAGTTCCAGGGATAATATCAATCATATCTAAATACTGTATTAATTCAAAATTTGTTTCTTTGACAAACTCAATATTAAACATGTCTAGTTGTTCTTGAATTTCTTCATTTACTAATTCATAAAATCGTCCTTGTTCTAACTTTTGAAGTAAAAATAGCTCTTTTGTTATTTGAATAATATTGTGCATATATTTAACATCATATGGCTCAAATCGTCTATATCTATCAGTAATTAACATATATTGTTTGTCTATAAATCTTTTTAAATCACCAGAATAAACATTTATTCTTTTGACAGAAGAATTTATAAAGCCACCATTTATATAACATTCTATTACTTGTTTATATCTTTCATCATAATCAATTTCACTAATGTTAGAATGAACATCAGGATATTTATCTATACTATGATAGGA
>CAZIFR010000101.1:0-2123 GCA_964539185.1 uncultured Muribaculaceae bacterium
TTATTAAGCATAAAATCACCTAATAAACTATATGTTTTTACTTAAATAAATTCCAAGGATATGTATCTGGAACATTAACTTTAAAGATAACTCTTTCACCAGTAATTGGATGAAGGAAGGATATTTGAGTAGCATATAAAGCTATTTGTTGGTTTTTCTTTACCTCTTTATTATATTTTTGATCACCATATAATGGAAAACCCCGGGAAGCAAATTGAACTCTTATTTGATGAGATCGACCTGTCTTTAGATTGATTTTAACTAAAGAATAGTTGCTTTTAAAAGAAATTAATTCATAACTTAAACTTGCTTCCTTTCCAGTCTCATTGACAGTTGTAATATTTGTCCCTTTATCCTTTAATAATCTATCGATTAAATTACCTTTATCACTTATTTTTCTTTCAATTACTGCCATATATTCTTTTTCAAACAAACGGTTTCTAATTTGATCACTAAGCCTGCTCGCCGCTTTACTAGTCTTAGCAAATACCATAATTCCACCTACTGGTCTATCCAATCTATGCACTAATCCAAGATAAACATTACCTGGTTTATGATACTTTTCTTTTAAATATAATTTTAATTCAGTTAATAAATCTAAATCTTTTGAATCATCTTCACAAACTGGCATATTAATAGGTTTAACAACTACTAGTAAATGATTATCCTCAAATATTATTTTCATTTTCCCATTTCCCATAAATCCCACAAGGTAATATCATATTACCCTCAGTAATTGGCAACCCTATTTCTCCTGAAGATATCGTTCCAGTATTAAAATAAGACTTTAACATATTTTCTAAAACAATTGATGAAATTCCTGTTGTATATGAGTTGATTAAAAAAAACAAAGGTTTATCATTTAATATTTTCATACAACTATCAATTAAAATATTGATATTATGTTCAAATTTCCAAACTTCTTTATTCGGACCCCGCCCATAACTAGGAGGGTCCATAATAATAGCATCATATTTATTACCCCGACGATATTCTTTTTCAACAAACTTTAAACAATCGTCGACAATAAATCGAATATTATTTTGCTCTAAACCACATAACTTCATGTTCTCTTTCGCCCATTCAATCATTCCTTTAGAAGCATCCACATGAACAACATCAGCTCCTGCCAATGAACATGCCATACTAGCTCCTCCTGTATAAGCAAATAAATTTAAAACTTTTATTTTTTTCTTACTACTTTTAATTTTTTCTATCATAAAATCCCAATTAACTGCTTGTTCAGGAAATAATCCAGTATGTTTAAAATCAGTTGGACTAACTTTAAATATTAAACTTTTATAGGTAATCTCCCAGAAATCAGGAAGTTTTTTATTAAATTCCCAATATCCTCCACCTTCTTTTGCTCGATGGTAAAAAGCATCATACTTCCAATTAGTTTTATCGACATTCCAAACAGCTTGTGGATCTGGTCTTCTTAATAAAACAGTTCCCCATCTTTCTAATTTTTCCCCGTTTCCAGCACTAATACACTCATAATCTTTCCAATCCAAACTAACTTTTAACATGAAATCACCTTGCTTAAGTATATCAAAAAAGCATTAATAAAACAATAACATAAATAAAAAGCAACTTATCAATTTTTGAAAGTCGCTTATAACTTAAACAAATTATATAATATGCCCTTGCGATTTTACAACCTTGATTTTAATTTTATTTCAAATCAAGAAAAACAGGTTTTTTGTGTGTTAATTGCTAATTATCATCAGCAGAAACAACCACTGCACGGGTGGCACGTTCATTGTTCGCACCGCCAATACCGCTACTGAAGAAGAACACACCTGCTTGAATATCGTTACTATAGTAGCCTCCACGAATAAACCAGCTGGTGGTGGAATAAGTGAAAAACGCCCAATCATCGTACCAACCACCTGAGGAACTACCATAAGTCTTTAATACTTCCTTGGTTGCATCTCCTAATCGACCGCGACTATGAGTTTTATATGATGAACCATCATATGTATATGAATCATAATATTTACTTAATGGATTGGCGCTAAATCCTCCAGTTGAACTATAAAATTGATTGCTTGAGTTTACCATATTACCCATTACATAGTCCCATGATCCACCACTCATATCATATATTCCATATATATTAC
>CAZIFR010000102.1:0-2118 GCA_964539185.1 uncultured Muribaculaceae bacterium
ACAGTTAGAGCCTTCCAACTTTTGTAAATTGTACAGTATTCCTCTAATTTAATTGTTTTATAAATCACTTTTCTATTAAAATAATTTGTTATGCTTTCATTATTGTAAAACATTATTTTTATCTATTATAAAATTCGATTTTAGAACAAATTTTATTTAATAAATTATAACTATTAGCATGTTTAATATGACTTTTAAAACTATTAAAGGATAACAAAAACGAATTGTAATCTAATTCATTTTTGGAATACTCATTATTCCAGTTTCTAATTTTTTTATACATTTTTTTAATACTTCTTTTTCTAACTTTAATGTGAGTTTCATAAATTATATACCCACAAAAATCTATTCCTAAATTATTTTTATAATATTTAGTTTTATTATTTAAGTTTAACTTTAAATTATTAACAATAAAAATATTAATCTCATTTAAAATCCTTTTTGCTTCACTTTTATTTTTAATTAACAAAATAAAATCATCCATATATCTTACATAAAAATTAACTTTTAAATCATGTTTAATATAATAGTCTAATTCATTTAAATAAATATTAGCAAAATATTGAGAAGTATAATTGCCAATTGGTATACCAACCATATCATCATTATCAAATATTATTTTATAAGTTAAATTAAGTAATTGTTTATCTTTAATATGTTTTTTCATTATGTTAAACAAAACTTCCCTATCAATACTATAAAAAAATTTAGCAATATCACATTTTATTACATAATAGCAGCCATATTGTTTTTTCATTTTTCTCATATATTTTTGAATCTTTAAAACAGCTTTATGAGTTCCTCGATTATCAATACATGCATATGATGTTTCAATAAACCTTGGCATAAAATATGGTTTAATAATCTCTTTAATATACCACTGATGAATAATTCTATCTTTATACGGTAAAGCTTTAATTACTCTTTCTTTAGGTTCATATACTTTAAATATACGATACTTTCCACTTGTATAATTTTCTCGTTTTAGTTCATTATAAATATTTATAATATTACTCTCTAAATCCATTTCAAATTTTAAAATTTCTAATTTCAGTCCTTTACCTATTTTTGCTCTAATATGAGCTTCTAATAATTTTTCCATTGTTATTTTTTCATTATATATTTTTTTTATTGTCTTGCACATGATTTAAACCATCCTAATAATAAATTGCGAATATTAGCAATTTTTTTACTCCATGCAGTATAATTTTTAGGACTAATAAACTTTTGTTTTTTACTAATTCTTATTAAAACTTGTAATAATTTCAAATTTGCATCAAGTTTATTTAAATATTTAATTTTCATTTTTTTATCATATTCTTTGTAAGCCATAATAATATTATTGAAACCTTCGTAAGTACTTACTTTGATTTCATTAACAGTTGAATATCTTTCTGACTTAGGGTATTTTTTTAAAATCTCTAAAGTATAAAATATTAACTCATAATACTGCTTATAAATTGTTAGTTCTTCTAATTCATTCATAATAAATTCCTCATTTCAGCTAATATATTTAAAGCTTCAATGCCATTTATATTATTAACATCAATATTTTTTAATTTGGAAATAATAAGATCAGTCCTTTTTTCATAATCCCAATTTCTTTATTAACAACCTCAACATTATAACCTAATTTGTTTAAAATAGATAAATACTTTTTAGCAGATTTTTTTGGAAAACCACACTTATTAATTCGACTGTTTATTGGAGTGATTTTAAAATCAAAAAAATCCCCAAATTTATTAGCATCTTCTCCTAAAAATAAATAAAATAATCCTGACTCAAACAAATATACTTTTTCATTATTCTCTTTTTTATAAAACAAATATTTTTCTTCTAATTTACTCATATAACTAACCCCTTTCTACCAAAATAAATTAAAAACAGTACCAAAAGAATTTAAGGTACTGCTTTCATATTGTTCTGATTTTCGCCATTTTACTACTTACCAGAAAATATTGTTCATATCTTTTTTCATATACAACATCGTATATATGAAAAGGACTAGATCTCGATAATATACACTCTATATAATCCTTGAATTATACTTTAAGTTATATAATATTATAGTCGGCGGAAACCACCACCACACGAGCGGCACGGTTACTGTTCGCATTG
>CAZIFR010000103.1:0-545 GCA_964539185.1 uncultured Muribaculaceae bacterium
CATTATTAGAAAGATAGTAGAGGATGAAGGCTTTCATTTAAATAAAGATAAAACAAATTACTTTGATTCTTCGAAAAGAATGGAAGTAACTGGGATTGTAATAAATAATAATAAATTATCTGTCAAAAGGCAATATATCAGAAAAATAGAGCAGGAACTTTATTTCATAAAAAAATTTGGATTAAATCAACATTTAATTAATAGTGGAATTAATAATTCTAATTACATCGGGCATTTGAATGGGAAGATTTCTTTTGTATATATGATTAATAAAGAAAAAGGAGAAGAATTATATAATAAGTTTAATAATATCTTCCAAGATACAAAATAAAGTGGGTTTTTGGTGGGATAATTCTGAATAAATAGGATTATCTCACCTTTTTATAAAATAAAATTAAATGTGTAAACTCCCAGAATTAAAGGGAATATGACACTTTTCAACGAAATTAAATAATCAAAAGGTTACGCTCCAAAACGGAGCAGCTTCATAATCACCAGAAGTTATTGCACCATAATCAGTAACTTCAGCAGTTAACTCTTTAGCA
>CAZIFR010000103.1:555-2117 GCA_964539185.1 uncultured Muribaculaceae bacterium
ATATGTTCCATTACCCGCACCAAATCTTGCATATACCTGTTTTTCATTACCATAACCTTCTAATGTGGCAGTAATATAATTACCTTTAAATAAATGGAATCCTGTTTTCCAAGAAAAATACAAATTTGCCCCTGGTCCTGTGAACCAACCACCTGAAGCTGCCATAACTAAAAAAGCACCTGCAAAAAATGCAATAGTAGAAAATAACATTTTTTTTGATTTTTTCATCTTGCGCCTCCTTCCCTTTATAATTTTGTGACAAATTATTATATGATAGGAGATACAAATAAAAAGCAGTATCACAACATACAATAATTACATCATATAGATGGTGATACTGCTTCCATCTAATGTGATTATATAACTGATTTTTAAGTATGTCAAATTTTACATCAATGGGGTGTAGTAAAATAGATGTTGGAAAGTAATATTTCCTTTAACATCTTTAGGGCAAAAATTTTAGCTTTAATATAATTACATTAAATTAAACTTAATATTAAATAAATATTAATAAAAAACATAATCAATAATTTGATTATGTTTTTTAGTTACTTATTTTTTCTTATAGCTTCCTCTAAAATCGCTTTAAAGTCATCTTTATTATCTTTAGTTTTATGATTTGTAGGTTTATTCTTATTAGAAAATTTGTTCGATAAATTAGAAATATTCGTAACTGGATAAATACATATTTTATTTGTGATTTTACTTTTCTTCATTTATTTTATCGATAATACTTTCTATTTTTTTGCCATATTCGATTGATTCATCAAACACAAAATTAAGTTCAGGAATATGTCTAATATCAATTCTTTCGGCTAAATTGCGTCTTATAAAACGAGCCGCTTCTTTTAACTCTTTATCCACTTCTTTTCGGTTATCATTCATAGTAGTATAATAAACCTTTGCTGAACTAAGATCAGATGCTAAATGACAATCAGTAATAGTTACAAATTTTAACTCTGGATTTTTCACTTCCACCATTAATATATAACTTATTTCTTTTACTAAATTACTAGCAATACGTTCTATTTTTAAACTCATAACTCACCTTTTCATTTCAACAATTTCGTAAGCTTCAATTATATCGCCTTCTTTTAAATCGTTAAATTTTTCAATCGTAAATCCACATTCTAGTCCTTTTTTCACTTCTTTGACAGTGTCTTTTTCTCTTTGAATCGAACCAATTAGACCATCATATAAAACAATTCCATCGCGAATTATTCTGGCTTTAGAAGTTCTTTTAATAATTCCGTCTAAAACATAAGACCCTGCAATAACTCCTACTTTAGAAAATTTGAATAATTTGCGGACCTCAGCACTTCCTGTTATTTGTTCCTCATAAATAGGATCTAACATTCCCTTCATCGCCGCTTCCATATCTTCGACTACTTTATAAATGATATCATACAGTCTAATTTCAACACTATGCTCTTTAGCATAATCTCTAATATTATTAGTAGGTCTAACATTAAAACATATAATAATAGCATTAGAAGCTTGAGCTAAAACAATATCTGATTCTTTTATAGCACCTACACTACTCCGAATAACATTGATTTTTA
>CAZIFR010000104.1:0-2091 GCA_964539185.1 uncultured Muribaculaceae bacterium
TTATCTTAGTGTAAACGATACTAATCCATCATTATTATTTGGTGGGGTATGGACTAGATGGGGAAATGGTCGAACTTTAGTTGGTGTTGATACAGATCAAACAGAATTTAATACGATTGAAAAAACTGGTGGAACTAAAATTTTACAAAAACATAATCATTATGTATCTGCTACTTTATCTGGTGGCGCCCATATTCATCGAGGCCGGTATCGGAGTATGGCAGCTGGTAATTTATTTGCTTTACGAAGAATTTCTGATCAAGACTCTTACGAGGGAGATGCTGAACAAATAAATTATTTAGGCGGAGAACATACTCATAGTTTAAGTGTTAATACTAATAATAGTGGTACTGGTAATAGTGGGAACTTACAACCATATATAACATGTTATATGTGGAAAAGGGTTTCATAAAACATCGTAAGATGTTTTTTTCTGTAAAAAGCGCCAACAAATAATTTATGTTTCATCATAAATTAACAAGTAAGGGGTTGATATTATCAAAAAAATGGACAATTATATTAATACTAAGAATGAATTGGAATTAGTTAATTTAAGATTAAAGGTTATTAATCAAAATGAATTGTTACTAAAAAAAGAAAAGGAAAAATTAACTCAACTTTCTTGTTATTTAGAAGATAATTTATTTAATATGGACAAAATATATAAAGCTTTTAATGGTATTGAAAACAATCTTTTTTATGAAATTGTATTTAATGGCTTAAATGTTACAAAGGCGGTTGATAAAGTTTCTTTTAAGCATGATAAAGATGTTTCTACTATATGGAAGAATTATTATCCCAATGTTAAAAAGGAAATTGAAGAATTAAAAAATAAAAAACCGAATTGCTAGCGAATTTCAAGTGTTCATCTTCATATTAATAAATGGTGATAAAATGAAAAAACAAATAGAAATTAAAAACCGAAGGGGTTTAAGAGAAAAACATTTTTTAAATAAAGATGGAACAATTGAAGCTATTATTTATCAAGACGAGGTTCATTTTTTTAAAAATGGAAAATATGAAGAGATTGATAATACATTAGTGAAAATGGGAAAAAGATTTTGTAATCGAAGCAATTCGTTTCATGTTGAATTTAGTGAAAGAGGAGATGATCAATTATTAAAGATTGAAAAGGATAAGCAATTTTTAAAAATATGGTTAGAAGGTACTAAAAATAATATATCAGATAAATATATTTATAGTATGTTTGATATGATTGATGATAAAAAACATGTTGTTGATGAAATTAATTACTATAACATGTTTGATAATATTGATTTAAATTATCAAGTTTTACCAAATAAAGTAAAAGAAAATATAATTATTACTGATGTAAGTAGTATTAAAGATCAATTTATTTTTAATTATGATACAAATTTAGGTTTAAAAATAAAGAACGATAGAAGTATAACAGTGACTAAAGATAATAAATTTTATTTTAAAATAGAAGCACCATATATGATTGATAATAATGGGGTCTATAATGATAATATATATTATGAGCTGAAAGATAATCAAATAATTTTAAACTTAGATAGAAAGTGGTTAGAAAATTGTAGTTATCCGGTTATTATTGATCCAACTATTACTACTAGAAGTAGTGATGGCTTACAAGATACTTTTATAAGTAGTAAATATCCTAATACTAATTTTAATGATAGAGATTATTTACTAGCTGGAGTATTTGATGATGAAATAGGAAGAACATTAGTTAAATTTGATTTGCCAAAGATCGGAACAGGTAGTTCTGTTATCGAAGCAAAATTATATTTAACTGGATATCCAACCGTTTATAATGAGCTGGTTTGGTATGATTCTAATTTAGTTAATGCTCATATCATAACTCAAGATTGGAGTGAATCAATAGCCACATGGAATAATATGCATGATAAATATGATCAATTAATAGAAGATTATAATAGATATCATTTTAGCATACTGAAATATGACAATAGCTTCAATCCTATTTATAATTTTTATACAATTACTGGTGCTGTTAAAAAATGGTATTCAGGAATGAATAACTATGGTATCATGTTAAAATCAAATAAAGAAATACGTTTATTTAATATATTTAAAACATATACTTCT
>CAZIFR010000105.1:0-1917 GCA_964539185.1 uncultured Muribaculaceae bacterium
TATGATTACAAAACTAAATGCACAATAATTGTGCACTTTCAAATTTAATTAACGTAATTCAATTAAATAGTAATCTTATAGTTGTTCTTAATTGTTTTAAACTTTATTTAAATAGAATGTTTTTATTGATTAAAATAATATCTAAGAAACAACGGCGCAGTTCTGATTGCTACATATAATATTCAGTATGTATTATTGGATATTTGTTGTGGAGGTGGTAGCTGTCCCGTTGTTTTTTGCTAGTATGGGATAATTTATAATTAATTTTTTATTTATATATTGTTAGGAGGTGTAATATGAATAAAAAAAATAAAGGTATTTTATTAGCACTTGTATTATGTATGACTTTTGGCTTGTATTTTGAAACAGTATCAGCTGCATCTGGTAATATAGTTGTTCATTATTTAGACTCTATAAGAAAACCCACATATGATTATACAACAACTCATGGTCAAGGTATGGGATATAGTGTATATGGATATAACAATAGTACTAATGCCAATATTTTGAATCAATTAGATTCTTCAGCCATAATGGTTATGCATTTACATGGTTCACCAGGTGTACAAGCTATGGCAAATTCTACATATTTATCAGGTACAAATGGAAATGGTGGTACTATTCGTTCAGTAAGTTCATTATCATCAGGTAGTTTAAACAATTTAAAATTAGCAATATATTATGGTATGGATGTAGGTTACACAGGTTCATCTTATGGAGATATTTGCCAACAAACTGTAAATAAAGGTGCGCAAGCAGCAGTTGCTTGGCGAGGTGTTATGGTAACATCTGAAGCAAATGAATGGAATAGATTGTTTTTTGAAAAAGCAAAAACAGAAAACATAGTAGAAGGTTTTCGTCATGCAGATTATTGGTTACGATATACAATGAGTGAAGATGCGGCTACTAGAATGGGAAGTTCAAATAGAAATGAAAAAGGCAATATTTATGGTATTATTCATCAATAATAAAAAAAATTAAAATTATAAAAATCTATACAAAATAAAGAGTGTGTAGATTTTTATGTGTTAACGCTAATTTAAGAAGAATAAAATATATGTCAAGATATTATTAAATATTTTTTATAAAAGAAAAAAATAAATTAAAAAAATAGTATTAGTTAAAATGTATATCAACACTATTATTTAAGGTATAACTAAATCGATAAAAACTAAAATAATGATTCATATTTAATAATTTGTAATAAAAAATATAGGTAATTTTTAGAAAAATGACAGAAACTGTTGTTGTAAAAATACTATTTTGTGATATTATATATATAAGATTAATTATTAAAATCATTAAATCAATATTTAAATAGAAAGGAATCAATCAAACAGATTAATATTTCTATAAGATTGATTATACGGGAAACATATGAAAAAGATACTTTTGTTCATAACTCTAATAACATTATTAAGTGGTTGTCAAAAAAAGGAATATGAATTGATTTTTGACAAAGATTCCATTTTAAATTGTCTTTCTTTTGTATATGAATTCGAAGATGGAACCAGAATTTATACTGATTATACAAACATTAAATATAAAAAAAATGATATTGAAATGTCTGTAACAGAAGCTTTAGAAAAAAAAATATTAAATTTTGAAGACATAAAAAATTATGAAGAATTTAAAATTTCAAAAAAAAACGACCCGAATCTATTAGAATGTAATGATTAATTAAGATGTTATTAGAGGTAGTTTAAATAAAAAGGTTATAAATAATTAAGGTAGTATATTTGAACATACTACTTTTTTAAATTCTTTTTGCTATAGATGTCAACAATCTGTTGTTTGCAAAAAGATGGTTTAAAATTTAATCCTAAAAATAAATTTAACAGTTAAAGAAGATGTGAAGAAAGCCAACTTTTTTCAACTGTATTATAAACATTTTAAAAAAATAATAGCAATTGATTA
>CAZIFR010000106.1:0-1893 GCA_964539185.1 uncultured Muribaculaceae bacterium
ATCCCTAATAGCACCACTAACAGGAGAAGTAGGATAATATGTTTTTTCTCCACTCGCTGTAGAACTACCGCTTGGATAATATTTAGTTACATTTTCATTTTTAGACCATTTCCACATTGTATCAACATATTTATATCCAGTTGTTCCTTCACATTTTATGCCATATAAAGTCGAACTGACACATTCAGTAGTTGTCCAATCAGTAAAATCAGTACAATCTCTTTTATCATCAAACTTTTCTACACCATCACAAGTATAAATAATTCTAGTTAATACTGGCGTATCAGGATAATAAGGACAAGGTTTTGGTCGGCCAATCGTTCCATTTGGGTTATCCGTCGAATGACAGATATATTCATAAACCGTTGCTTCCTTCTTACTTCTAAAAATTTGAACATCACTAGTTATTGTTCGGTATGATGCTGTCGTTGGTTTTTTATCAGTATAAACAGTTTTTGTCGTACTATCACCCTTATTTGGATATCCACTCGGTTGTGTAGAAGAGTATCCTCCCTTATTCCAAAAACTAGTAACATTACTTTGCGTATACCATTTATAACCTATTGTTTCGCCTTCTTTTAATGTGTAATCTTTAGCTGGACTTGCATTATAATATTCATTAACTTTATTAATATCAGTTAAATTTTTAGGATAATATTGTTTTATTCCAACATTCAATTTTTCACCTAAAAATTTAAATCGAACATCAGTCTGATCAGCAATAAGATCAATTTCATTACCAGTTGTCCATAAACCGAATAAAGTAGTTTCTTTTTCACAACTTAAAATTGGCACATAATGATAAGTTTTGCTTTCTAAATAACAAACTTTTACATATGTTTGATTTTGATCACAAGTTTGATACTTTTCAGTATTTTTTATTAAACTTTCATCAATCAATTCACTTAAAGTTACAACAAAACATTGACCAGCTTCCTCTGGCAATAACATTGGAGAATCTTGATAATATTCCTTACCAGCTTGTAATAATTGGTCTTTTAATTTGTTTTTGCCACAACCTCTTATAGCAAATAAAGCAATAACTATAACAACAATCAACATTAATAAAACGATAACTATTCGTTTCCATGGAATTGTATTTTTTTCGTCATTATACTCTGTATATTCATAATTGTTTTTCACTAAAACCACCTCTTAATAATTAATATATCATTTTTGAGACTTTTTTACAAGATAAAACATTAATTTTGATTGCTAAAATAAGTAATTATCGCTTGCTTTACAGAATTGGATAATTTTATTTGATAGTCTTCTTTTTGTAATTTATATCGATCATTAGGATTAGATATAAATCCAGCTTCTAATAAAACTCCAGGAACATTAATTCGCTTATACATATATTGATCATAAATTTTTTTATATTGCCGTTTCGTTTTCAAATCTTTAGCTAATTGCTGCTGTAATATTTTAGCAAATATAGCATTGTTTTCATTAGCATCAATATAAAAGACTTGCGCCCCAGACCATGTTGAAGATATATCGGAATTTAAATGAATTGATATATATAAATCAGCATTAGATTTGTTAATTAAATTAGCTCGCCTAGATAAATCACTTCTTTTCCTGTTAACAGCATATTTAACCGATAAATCATAATCATCATAACGAGTAATAAAAACAGTTGCCCCTTCTTTTTGTAGTACTTCTTGTATTTTAAACGCAATCTTAAGATTTAAATTAGATTCATATAAATTATTATAAATAGCTCCAGGATCAGCACCTCCATGCCCAGGATCTAAATAAATAATTTTTCCAAACAAACTTAAAGAATTGGCTTTAACGATTCCTAAAGTAAACAAACATATTAAAAATAAAAACAAAACATATAGTTTATTAAGCATAAAATCACCTAATAAACTATATGTTTTTACT
>CAZIFR010000107.1:0-1804 GCA_964539185.1 uncultured Muribaculaceae bacterium
TGGATATGTACCTGGCAAAGATGTTTTTTTAGCCATTGATGTTGCGGCTAGTGAATTTTATCAAGATGGTAAATATGTTTTAGCAGGTGAAAACCGAACTTTAACAACTGATGAATTAATTGAATTTTATATCGAATTAGTAAATAAATACCCAATCATTTCAATTGAAGATCCTGTTGATGAAAAGGATTTTGAAGGATTTAAATTAATGACTGAAAAATTAGGGCATAAAATTCAATTAGTAGGCGATGATTTATTTGTAACTAATAAAAAGTATTTACAAAAAGGAATCGATATGAAGGCTGGGAATGCTATTTTAATTAAAGTAAATCAAATAGGAACGATAACAGAAACAATTGAAACAATTGAACTAGCTCGAAAAAATAATTACAAAACAATTATTTCTCATCGTAGTGGCGAAACTGAAGATACGACTATTGCTGATTTGGCTGTTGGACTTGATTTAGGTCAAATAAAAACAGGATCATTGTCAAGAACTGACCGGGTTTGTAAATATAATCAATTATTTAGAATTGAAGAAGAATTATCCAATTAATTCTTTTTAATTGAAATCCTTAGTTGATTATGCTATACTGTTGATAGTAGAAGGTGATTTAATGGCAAAGAAAAAGGTGCAAAAAGGACCTAAAAAAGAGATTGGAGCAAAAATTGAAATAGAAGGAATTCTATTAATCTTAATTGCGATAATCGGATGTTGTAAATTTGGACCACTATCGAATATTTTTAATGGCTTTGCCGGTTTTTTAGTCGGTGTTTTTTGGGCCGTTTTATTAATTATTGTTGGATTTATCGGTGGATACATGATTGTTAAAAGAGAAAAACCTAATCTATTAACAACTAAATTAATTGGTCTTTATGTTATTATTTTAGGGGTCCTAGCTATTTTTCATTTAGGATATATAAAAGTATTAGGTGAAGCTAGTGATACTAATTTTAACATTACTTATGCTTCTGTTTTAGAAGCAACATTTAATAATATTAATGAGTTTTTAGATGGTTCAACTAGTATTCAGGGTGGAGGAATGATTGGAGCTTTTTTAAGTGTTAGTTTAGTTAAATTAGTTTCCCTTACTGGAGCCCAAGTGGTTTGCATTGTATTAATTGTTTGTGGGACGATTATGTTTACTGGTATAACCATTTATGACCTTGTTAAAGTTATTAAAAAAGGTGTTAAGAAAACAGCCAACATAGCTTTAAAGCATAAGGATGCCGAAGAAGTTAAAAAAGTTGAGGAAGAATACGAAAATGAAAATAAAATAGTTATTTCTAGTATGGATGAATTGATAAAATATGAAAACAAAGAAGAAAATAATATCCAAGATGAATTTGAGACAATTGAATTATCAGAAATTAAAGGATATTCTTATCCGCCAATAACCTTATTAAAGAAAAGTTTGGTTAGTAATAACAAAGTAAATCATGATGCTATAAAAGAAACAACAACAACTTTACAACAAGTTTTTTCCGACTTTGGTATAGATGCAAAAGTAGTAGCCATCAATATTGGTCCTGCTGTTATGCAATATGAAGTTGAAATTAAAGCGGGTACTAAATTAAGTCGAATTGTTAGTTTGGATAAGGAACTAGCCTTAGCTTTAGCTGCCAAAAGAATTCACATCCAAGCTCCAATACCGGGCAAAAAAACGATTGGGATTGAAATTCCAAATAAAAAAATTGATACTGTCAATATTAGGGAAATTTTAGAAGCGGTTCCTAAAAGCTTAAATGATTCTAAACTTTTAGTTACTTTAGGTAAAGATATCTTAGGTAAACCGATTTTTTG
>CAZIFR010000108.1:0-1774 GCA_964539185.1 uncultured Muribaculaceae bacterium
TACTATGTAAATTATAACAAATATGTAATTTATTTACAAGTAAAAAAGAATAAAACGTTACTTAAAGAGTTAAATGCAACTTTTTAAATTTTATTTTTAATACTTGCATTTAGTTCTTTAATGAGTTTTAATATATATTTGATCAATTGTTTTCTATTTATTCAGGAGGAATTTTAAAATGAATAAAAATAGATTAACTATAGAGAACAGAATGTTAATTGAACAATTATTAAGACTCGATTACAAATTAAAAGATGTTGCTTCTGCTATTGATTCTAATCCATCAACTATTTCACGTGAGATTAGGAAAAGAAGAATTACTGGTAATGGTGTTTTTAAACAATGTGTAAAAACAAAAAGATATCCTTTTGTTTGTAATGGTTGTTCCAATAAAACTCATTGTAGAATGAAAAAATATTATTACAATTACATTAAAGCTCAATCCAATTACGAATATTTACTTAAAAATTCAAGAATTGGAATCGATATGACAATTGATGAAATTGATTATTGGAATGATTATTTTAAAGACAAAATCAAAGATAAGAATCAACCTATTACTCATTTGTTTCATAATATAGAAAATAAATTTCCTAAGTCTATTCAAACTTTTTATAATTATATTCATAAAGGTTACTTTACAAGTATTAATGATGAAATGTTACCTAGAGCTTATAGTTATAAACCAAGAAAAAGAACAAAGGAAATACCAGTAATAAGATTTGATAATGTTATTAGAACTGGTCGTAAATTAGACAATATGAATAACTATTTAAAAATACATCCAAATGCCAACATTGTAGAAATGGATACTGTTATTGGTAAATTTGAAGACAAAAAGTGTATTCTTACTTTATACTTTAGGAACAGTAAAGTAATGCTCATGTTTTTAATTGATAAATATAAACCTCAAGCTGTAACAGAAGTATTTAAGACTTTAAGAAAAAAATTAGGTAATGATAAATTTAGAAAACTATTTGAAATTATTTTAACTGATAATGGTTGGGAATTTTCAAAACCAGAAGATTTAGAAATAGATAGTTCTACTGGAGAAAAACTTATTAATATTTATTATTGTGAACCTTATTCTTCTTGGCAAAAAGGAGGAATTGAAAGAAACCATGAATTTATACGATATATTATTCCAAAAGGTATAACATTTGATAAATTAACTAAAGAAAATATCAATGACATTATGAATAATATAAACAATGTTTCAAGAAAGAGTTTAAATTTTGAAACACCATATAATATTTTTTATAATACTTATGGTAATGAAATAACAAAAAAACTTCATCTTAAACCAATACTGAAAGATGAAGTCAACTTGAGTTATAAATTACTCATAAAATAAAAATTAAAAAGAAAACAATTGATCAAATAATTATATAAAAAAGCTGCATTTAAATTTTTAAAAATTAGTTCAACTTCTTTTTGTCATGCAATAATTTCCTTTTTCATTAAATATTATAACCTTTTTTTATAAAAAATCAAGATAAAATTTGCATTTTACCTTGTAATTATAAATATTTATTAACACTTGCATTTACCTATTTAACTAACTGTTTATAAAACCATTTTACACTAAAAGACGAAAAAACTTAAAAATAATTTTAAGTTTCCATTTTATAATCTATTTAATTGTTTATTAAACTTAATGTTTTTGTATTTTTCTTAACCTTTTCTTCCATTTGCTTTAAAAGTTCAAATCCTCTATTTTCATATTCGTTAATTTTTACATCACTTAAATCATCTAAACATTTATTAATATTAT
>CAZIFR010000109.1:0-1748 GCA_964539185.1 uncultured Muribaculaceae bacterium
CACTCAGGCACATGTCACAAGTTAAATGTGACATGTCTAATTATACAATATTTTTTTTCTTTTGACAATACTTTTTATTGAAAATGTAGTTTTTTCAACAAATTAAGCCTTTTATAGTATATGCAAAAATCCTAAAGATAATGATTAGCCATACTTATCTCTTAATAAATAGTCTAATTATAAACCTCAAAATTACAGTAAGTAAATTCCCTTTTTTAGGTTTTAATACTTCTTCATTTTCTAATAAATCTTCCTCAACTTCATCATTAATATCTAAATCTGGTAAAGGTGTTTCTTCCTGTTTTTCTTCAGCCTCTTCAATAATTATTTGCTTCTTATATCCATTTAGTCCTACATCTTTCATAATTTTAGGATAGTTTTTAAAAGCATAATTTTGATCACAAGTATAACCAGCAATCTTGTTACTTCTCACTAAATTTGTTTCCCCACCAAACTGCCACATCCCATAGCTATAACGTGCTTTATCCGGTTCATTTTTATTCCAAAGAGCTATCCAATAATCGTATTTTTTTCTTAATTGTTCATAATCCATATAATTTTTTAAAAAATTTAAGTTACAATAAACACCGACATAATATCCCTTTGCTTCTAAAGTTTCACAAAAACCTTTAATAGCATTAGTGACAGCTTCTTTTCCCGCCTTTTGTTGATAGACATTATCTTCCACATCAATATAGATCGGATATTCGAATACTTTGTTTTTTAAACATCGATCATATAAAAACAATGCCTCTTTTTTTCCTTCTTCATAGTTAATTGCTCTTGAAAAGTAATAACAACCAACTGGAATATTATTATTTTTTGCACTTAGATAATAGTTTTCAAATTCTGTATCTTTATTCATTGATTTATCCTTTGCTGTATGTGCACCTCTCATTATTATAAAATTAACACCTTCCTTTTTTAAAGATGAAAATTTTATTCCACTCTGCCAAACACTAATATCAATTCCAAAAATCTTAATATTATTCACCTCCTATTTTTTTAATATTATTACATACTGATTCGATTAAAACATTTAATTCTAATTCATTAATATAAATGCCTTTATCTTTTAATAATTCTAAAATGTTTTTCTTCGCTATTTCTAATTTTTCTTTACCATTTAAATTTTTATATAGTTGTTCAACGTATTTTACAGTATCTTCGACAACTTGTTTTTTTAAATTGTTATCAACTATTTTTCCATATAATGTTTTAAACCTTACTCCAACAAACGAAATAATTGCTGTCAATATTGTATATAAAATTGATAATCCATAATCAGAAATAAATTCATTAATTAAAGACAATAAATCACCCCCTTATTGCCTAATGATTAAAGAAATGATGGCAACTGCTATTGCCCCAAAAAAGGCACTAATCAAAGTACTTTTAATTAAATCAATCCATTTCATTGGTTTATGATTAATTGTTTGCAGGTTTTGATTTATTTTATCAATATCCTTTTGTTGCATTGCTACTGTTTGAGCCAATAGTTTAGTACTTATAGCTAAATCTTTTATTTCACCTTGATTCTTTTCAATGCTATCTAACCTTTTATAAATGATCTTTATACTTTCTTCCATTCTTGCTACATCTACTTTTAAATTATCATTTATATATATCACCTTCTTCAATATAAGTAAATAGTTTGTACATCAACTCATTTCTAACATATTATATTGATTTTTTAAAAAAACTTGTAATCAATCTGTATATATTAAAGCAATTTTGCAAAATAAAAA
>CAZIFR010000110.1:0-1721 GCA_964539185.1 uncultured Muribaculaceae bacterium
TTTTGGGTAGCTAAATACGAACCAACAGCAGCTGAAGGAGTAACAACTATAACTGGAACTTGCTCAGGAGATAATGTAACAACTAAAACAGTTAAAATAATTCCCAATGCAACTAGTTGGAGATGTATAAGTGTTTCAAATTCATATAATGTATTATTAAACATGAAAAATAAAACTGATGTCTATGGATGGTTATCTATTGAAGTAGATACTCATATGATGAAAAATATGGAATGGGGAGCAGTAGCTTATTTAAGTAAATCTAAGTATGGAGCTGATACTGAAGAAGTATGGAATAACTCATATAATCAATATAAAACAGGTTGTTCTGGAAGTGGAGTAGATGCTAAAGATGAAGGACAATGTGTAGCATATAATACTGAAAATGGTCAAAAGGCAAGCACAACGCATAATATATATGGCGTATATGATATGAGTGGTGGAGCATGGGAAAGAGTCATGGGTAACTATAATAATTTACATTCTGGGAGTGGTTTCACAACTCAAGAATTATCTAATATTGAAGCAAAATATATTGATAGATATACAACCCCAATAGAAGAATTATTAAATGGCGTAAGTATGAATTATGATAATACTATTTATGGTGATGGTATTTTTGAAACCAGTAATGATGCATATAGGTATAATGGAAGTGTATGGAGTGGAAAAGGAACAGGTAGTTGGGATGTAAATCAATCTTATCAGCCTAAAACTGTTGATCCATTTTTTATTCGTGGTGGCTACTGGGGCGATGATTCTTTTGCGGGTCTTTTCGCTTTCAATGCTACGTATGGGCTCAATTATATACACAACTCTTTTCGGCCTGTTGTTATGTCTAAATAGTAATAAACACAAAAAAGCCTAATAATTGACAAACGATAAAAGTAATGATAAAATATAAAATATAAATCAACAAAAGAATTAAGTAATAAAATCTCTATTTGATAGAAAGTTAGTGGCTGATGGAAACTAGCAATAGAATTTATGAAATCTACTCTTTTTAGTGGAATGCAAACATTTCCGGAGCAATCCGTTATCAATAATTAAGACTATTAGTAGGATGGCACCGTGTTTTAGACACTCCTATAACATAGTCTTTTATTTTTAGAAAGGAAGATATTATGATTGATATTAAATTAATAAGAGAAAATAGTGAGTTAGTAAAGGAAAATATTAAAAAGAAATTTCAAGATAAAAAATTAACAATTGTCGATGAAATTATTAAACTAGACAAGGAATTTAGAGATTGTAAAACAAAAGGCGATAATTTAAGAGCCCTTAAAAACAAAAAAAGTAGTGAAATTGGTTTACTTATGCAACAGGGAAAAAAAGATGAAGCTAATAAATTAAAAGAAGAAATTACTCAATATGGTAATGATATGAAGTCTTTAGAAGAAAAAGAGTTTGAATTAGAAAATCTAATTAAAAATAAAATGTTGGTAATTCCTAATATAATTGATGACAGTGTACCAATTGGAAAAGATGATAGTGAAAATGTTGAAATTGAAAAATTTGGCGAACCAATCATTCCTAATTTTGAAGTTCCATATCATGCTGATATAATTGAAAAATTAAATGGTCTTGATAAAGAAAGTTCTGGAAGAACAAGTGGTAATGGCTTTTATTATTTAATGGGTGATATTGCTAGACTTCATTCAGCAATGTTATCATATGCTAAAGATTTTATGATTGATCAAGGTTTTACTTATTGCATTCCG
>CAZIFR010000111.1:0-1608 GCA_964539185.1 uncultured Muribaculaceae bacterium
CAATTAAATTAGAGGAATACTGTACAATTTACAAAAGTTGGAAGGCTCTAACTGTTTACTAAGTAGTCAATGTATGGTAAAATTATATATGGTGATATAGTGAACGATATAACTAATATATATAATAAGTTTAAATTTAAAATAAATGAAATATGGGGGTTACTTTGAATTAGATAGTAAAAAAATTAAAATTCAAAAGTTAGAAGAAGAAATGAATAATCCTCATTTTTGGGATGATTCCAATCAAGCTAATAAAATTATATATGAAGTTAATAATTTAAAAAAAGAATTAGAAAATGTAAGTAATTTAAGAAATAAAATTGAAAGTAATATAGAATTAATAAATTTAATAGAAGATGAAGAAGTAAATAGTTTATTAAATAGTGATATTGAAATTATAGATAATGATTTAAATGAATTGGAGACAGATACATTATTAAATGGAAAGTATGACAAATATAATGCTGTTTTAGAAATTCATCCTGGTGCAGGAGGAACAGAATCTTGTGATTGGGCGAGTATGTTATATCGAATGTATACATTATGGTGTGATAAAAAGGGATACAAATATGAAATAATTGATGAACAAAAGGGTGAAGAAGCCGGTATAAAAAATGTGACCATTATTATTTATGGAATTAATTTATATGGGTATTTAAAAAATGAAAAAGGTATTCATCGTTTGATTAGAATTTCACCTTTTGATTCCAATTCAAGAAGACACACCTCTTTTGCATCAGTTGATGTGATACCTTATATTGATAATGGAGACATTAACATTGAAATCAAATCAGAAGATATTAAAATAGATGTTTATCGTAGTAGTGGTAGTGGTGGTCAAAGTGTTAATACTACTGATTCAGCAGTTAGAATAACCCACTTACCAACTAAAATCGTTGTGACATGTCAAAATGAGCGAAGTCAAATTCAAAATAAAGAAAAAGCTTTAGATATATTAAAAAACAAATTATATCAATTAGAAGTAGAAAAAAAAGAAGCTGAACTTAAAAACTTAAAAGGAAATCAATCAGATATTAATTTCGGTTCACAAATAAGAAGTTATATCTTGCATCCTTATTCGATGGTTAAAGATCATCGAACTAACTATGAATCAAGTAATGTTTTAAAAGTGTTAAATGGAGATCTTGATTCGATTATTAATAATTGTTTAAAGGAGCTAAAGTAATAAAATAAATTATAACTAAATATAAAAATGAGGTTAAATGGTATTTAATTAATACATTAAGTTATGGCGCAACAATTATTTCTGCTATAGGTGGTTATACTGGTAAGGTTATTAAATTAATTATGTGTGTAATACCTACTAAAAAATATGTAGCTATTAAAGAAAAAGTATTATCTATTGATTCTGATGTTTTAATATTATTTTCTGATACAGATGAAGTTTTAAGTAATAAATAAGGAGGTTAATTATGGATTTAATAAGAATTAAAGACGTTAAAAAAACATATAAAACAGGGGTTACAGCAGTTCAGGAATTATCACTGAATATTAAAAAGGGTGAATTTGTTTTTATAATAGGTTCAACAGGATGTGGGAAATCAACCTTAATAAAAATGTTATATCGTGAGGAAAAGCCAACTTGCG
>CAZIFR010000112.1:0-1589 GCA_964539185.1 uncultured Muribaculaceae bacterium
ATAAAGCATCTGAAACATCTTGAGGGCATTTATCCATTTCTCCTATATACTTAAATTTATTAGCGGGACTTCCAACGACATAAACTTCTTTTTTAGGAAAATTAGCTTGAATTATTTCTTTTAAAGCAATACTACTAGCTAATGCATCTGGATCTGGTCCAACATGTCGAGCAATAACAATCTTATTATATTGCTTAATTTTTTTATATATTTTTTTGTACATCAAATTCACTCTTTCTATACTATTATTATAATCACAATATGAAAAAAAAGCAATTATAATTGCTTAATAAGTTTAACATATTCACGAAAAAATACTAGTTTCTTTTCAATCAAGATTTTTTTAATTAAATTCTTGATTATTATATTTTCTTGAAAATTCTATTAATTTATTATTTTTCATTTATTGATTTACGTTTTTTCACATTTGATTTACAAATGAAAATGTATCTTTAGCAATCATAACTTCTTCATCAGTTGGAATGACATAGCAAGGAATCTTGGAATCTTTAGCACTAATGAGTTTAAATTCACCTTTAGTGTTATTTGCTTCTTCATCTAATTTAATCCCTAAAATAGCTAATCCATTTAAAATATCTCTTCTCGTAAAAGTAGCATTTTCACCAATTCCTCCACCAAAACAAAGACCATCAATACCATTCAATAAAACATAATATTTGGCAATATATTCAATCACTCTTTTAACAAATAATCTCTGCGCCAAAATACATCTTTCATCATTATCTTTAATACCTAGTTCAATATCACGCGAATCACTAGAAACGCCACTCACCCCTAAATAACCACTTTTTTTGGTCAAATCACTAATAACTTCTTCTAATGACATATTATTATTTTTTATCATATATTTTATAATAGTTACATCTATATCACCACTTCTAGTTCCCATAACAAGCCCAGCATTTGGGGAAAAGCCCATACTCGTATCATAACACTTTCCTTCTTTAATAGCAGCGATTGACCCCCCATTCCCTAAATGACAAGTAATAATAGTGGGATTTTCTTTATTTAATAGTTTTTTCATTACCCCAGTTAAATACTCATGACTAATACCATGAAACCCATATTTTCTAACCTCATGTTCAGTATACCATTCATATGGGCTAGCATATAGAAATGATTCGGCCGGCATTGTCTGATGAAAGGCCGTGTCAAAAACAGCTACGCTAACAACATTAGGTAGTTCCTTTTTAAAAGCTTTAATTCCCATTAAATTAGCTGGATTATGTAATGGTGCTAATAAAGATAACTTCTCTATTGTTTCAATTACATCATCATCAATAATAATCGATTTAGCATATTTACTCCCACCATGAACAACGCGATGTCCGACACCTTTAATTTCTGATAAATCATTTATGACATTATAATTAAATAACTCATTAACTAAAATGCTAACTGCTTCAGAATGATCTTTTAAAACCGTTTTTTTAGTAACTTTTTCTCCCTTTATTTTAACTGAATAAAAACTTTCGCTTAAACCAATTCTTTCAAACACACCACTAATTAATATTTTTTCTTCAGGCATTTCATACATTTGAAATTTTAAAGATGAACTTCCTGCATTT
>CAZIFR010000113.1:0-1576 GCA_964539185.1 uncultured Muribaculaceae bacterium
TATTCCTAACTCTACACATTTATCAGCTTTGCCTTCTTTATAACAATTAAAATATATTTGTTCTATCGGCAAATTATGTTTTTTTATGAAGTCTAAAATCAATTCTTCAATATTTGGGGCATAATAATTATTTCTAGCCGTTATAATATATAACTCATTACTATCACTTAATCTATTCATTACCTCTTTAGCATTTTCAAAAAAAGGTAATTCTCTAATAATATTAGTGGCATGTTTTTTTTGAAATTTTAACATATCTGTTTTGTTTTTAAATTCCTTAATTTGATATTTATCCATATATTTTTTAACAATTTCTTTAGTATTTACTATTGTATCATCAAAATCAATTGCAATTTTCATTTTAAAAGCAATCTTAAAGCTTCTTTAATTTGATTTTCTAAAGAATTGCTAAAATTAACTTGTTTTATAATTTTAGTAATTTCAATACTTTTATAACCTAAACCTTTTAAAGCATCAATTAGTTCATCATTCTCATTATTAACATTACTTTTTTGATTAGTTAATTTCCCTTTTAAATCGAGAATTATCTGCCGAGCAATCTTATCTCCTACTTTAGGAAACTTTTTTAAATATAAAACATTTTCTCTTTCAATAGCATCATAAATACCATTAATAGATCCAGTTGCTAAAATAGGTAAAGCCATTTTACATCCTACTCCTTTAACTGAAATTAATTTTAAAAATAAGTTTTTTTCATCTTTCGTTTTAAAACCATATAATGTTAACTCATCCTCTTTAACATTTTGATATATGTATACTGTATATTCACCATCAATATCAAAAGAATATGGATTAGGTGCATATATTAAATAACCTATTTTATTATTTTCTAAAACAATATAATTACTCTCAATATCTTTAACAGTACCATTTATATAGGAATACACATTATCACCTCTTTATCATTATACCAAACAAACTTTTGTATGTCTATAAATAGCCATTTATTTTGTAATAACTTTTTGTAAATCTTGATCTTCTTCCTGATAATATTTTAAATAACTAGGTAATACTTGAAAGATAAAATTATTCCCTTCTAATATTTCACCATCGATATTACACTTAATATTATATCTTGATTGAATTTCAATATTCTCTACTTGCATACTTTTAAATGTTTTAGAATAAATATGCGTTTTCAAAATTAATTGAAGAAACATATAAATAACCTGTACCCTATTTAGGTTTTTAACCATACAAACATCTAAAAGTCCATCATTAATCTTAGTCTCATTTGTAGCAATATGAAATCCCCCACCATAATAATTTCCATTACATATAGCAATTAATGTTTTCAAACCTAAATTAGTATCTAAATTTTCATATTCTTTAATAGCTTGAATAATCGCTTTTAAATAAGCATTAGATACTTTTTTATCCTTTAATACATTAGAAATATATGCAACATTAGCATCAATTCCTAAAGACGCAATATTAATAAACTTTCTATTATTGACTTGTCCTAAATCAATATAATTTGTTTTATTATCAATAACCTTATAAAAATCATTACCACTACCACATGGAACCACACTAATTAAACTATTCTTTTCTA
>CAZIFR010000114.1:0-1555 GCA_964539185.1 uncultured Muribaculaceae bacterium
CAAAGGTGAAAGCATCTAAGCGGGAAGCCAACTTCAAGATGAGTTTTCCCATATTTTAAATAGTAAGTTCCCTCAAAGACGATGAGGTTGATAGGTTAGAGGTGGAAGCATGGCAACATGTTGAGCTGACTAATACTAATAGAACGAGGATTTAATCATCTTATTTTTCTAAATGAGATAAAAGCAAACAATTACCATGTTTTCAGAGAATTATTTCTCTAATTAAATTAGTAACAATAGCAAAGAGGGTACACCTGTTCCCATCTCGAACACAGAAGTTAAGCTCTTTTACGGTGAAGATAGTGTAAGCGAAAATAGCAAGTTGCTAATTTTTTTTTGCTTTAATTTACACTTCATTTACTTTTAAACTTGATTATATCGTATTAATAGTATAAAATTAATGTGATGGTATAGTGACTAATTATATAAATTGTAATAGTATTTAAATTTGAAAATAATGAAGTAATTATTATGTTAAATAAAGAAATTTTTTAAAGAAATTATATGGGGGTTATCAATGAAAAAAGCTAAAAAGATTATTTTTGTAGTTATAGTGATTTTGGCAATCGTATTTGCGATTGTTGATTATAATAGAATTACCAATGATCAGTTGCCTATTTTTATGATAAGATTAACTGGAGAGGAACAATCAATTCAAACATATTTGGGTTTAGGATATAGATTTGGACGCAGTATTAATGTATCTTATCATGAACCTTTGTATTATGATAATCAAAATAAATTTGGACTATGGTTTTATACTTGGGATATTGATAAATTTATGGCAATAGATTATGCATATAATATTGATACCTTAGAAACTAGATATTGTAAGAAAAATCCCAAATTATATCAAAAAGAAACTGATTACAATGTATATACATTTTGTTTAGAGCATATAAAAATAGCTCATATCAATAAAAATTTAAAAGATTATTATGAAGATTACAATTTAAGTTGGGATCATCTAATTGATAGTTTAATTTTTATCGACGAAGCAAATGATGGAGGAACGAAAATATATAAAGATCCAGGACCAATTAAAAATGTTAGTGGCAGTTTTACTAATAATGGTCTGACAATTATCAAATGTAATACTGTTTACGGCAATAAGGATATTTACATTGGTCCGAAATGGATGCATTATGAAACTGATTTTTGTTTGTTTAATAGTAATTAAGATTTAAGAAAGAATTCTTTCTTTTTTATTTTCTAGCGCTTATCTAGTATCAATCGACATAGCATAAGTAGAAAGGAAAGTGAAAAGATGGGGAATGATTTAGATGAACTTTATTTTAAAGATGCTTTTGATTTATCGAGTGAAGGAATAAATTTAACGGTTAACAATGTTAGTGCTAATTGTATTGCTTCTAATAATGATACTTTTAGTTTAGATAGTGAAGGTAACTTATTCGTTAAATCAATCCAAGCGTTAGAAGCAGGAAATGTTGAAATTGATTATTCAGTCATATTAAATATGGTTTATCCAGTGGGATCAATTTATCTTAGTGTAAACGATACTAATCCATCATTATTATTTGGTGGGGTATGGACT